>JAAGZR010000253.1 GCA_024206155.1 Aliivibrio sp. | reverse complement strand
TGTGTTTAACATTTTAAACAAAGGTTTTAGCTACGATGCGCTAGCTATATATTTTTTTGAACTGAGTTGCGTGATATGCTTTACAGCAGGTTGGCTAGGTATAAAGATAATGAAAGAATGGTATTTACTCTACTGCAAGCGTGGAGAGCAACAGAGAGCAAAGCAACATCTTCAAAATCAACAGGTGGAGTGCTATTACCCTGAAATAGAAGTAGAAAAAATGGTAAGAGGAAAGAAAAAGCTGATTATAGAGCCTCTATTTCCTTGTTATATGTTTGTTCGATTTGATTTTGAACAAGGACCTTCATTTACAACCGTTCGCTCGACACGAGGTGTAAGTGATTTTATTCGGTTTGGTGCTAAGCCTAAAGTTCTACAAGGCGATCTTATCTATTCGCTTAAAAGTGCTGAAAAACCAAAGAATATAACGGTTGAACAGTTACCTAAAGTGGGGCAATCGGTAGGTATTTGTGATGGTCCTTTTATGGGGGCTGACGCTATATATAAAGAACCTGATGGAGAGAAACGCTCCATCTTGCTGATTACGTTAATTAATAAGAAAGTTGAGATTAAAATAGATAATACAAATATGGATTTTTAATTTAAAAAGCGCCCATTTATAAAGGCGCTTTTTTTAGTTCAGACGCAAGGATTAGCTGTAAGCTTCATTATGAACGGCTTGCACTGCGCGACCTGACGGGTCAACACAATTTTGGAATGATTCATCCCACTCTATTGCTTTTGCTGATGAGCAAGCTACTGATGGGCCTCCAGGGACACATTTTGCGGCATCTTCCAGAGGAAATAGCTCTTCAAATATCTCACGATACGCATAACCTTCTTTTGTAGTAGGCGTATTGTATGGAAAGCGGAACTTAGCTGACTCCATTTGCTGGTCAGTCACTTTAGCTTCAGCGGTTTCACGTAATGTATCAATCCAGCTGTAACCTACGCCATCAGAAAACTGCTCTTTTTGCCTCCAAGCAATCGACTCAGGAAGATAGTCTTCAAAACACTCACGAAGAATGTGTTTTTCCATTTTACCATTACCACACATTTTATCTTGTGGGTTTAAGCGCATAGCGATATCAATAAACTCTTTATCTAAGAAAGGTACACGGCCTTCTACGCCCCAAGCAGCAAGAGATTTGTTTGCACGAGCACAATCAAACATATTTAAAGCAAGCAGCTTACGAACAGTTTCTTCGTGGAATTCTTTTTTGTTGGGTGCCTTATGGAAATATAAGTAACCGCCGAAGATTTCATCAGCCCCTTCACCAGAAAGTACCATTTTAATACCCATGGCTTTAATTTTTCGACCCATAAGGAACATAGGTGTTGAAGCTCGGATCGTGGTTACATCGTAGGTTTCGATATGATAAATAACATCACGAATCGCATCTAAACCTTCTTGAATTGTATACGTCATTTCATGGTGTACGGTACCTAATTTGTCAGCGACCTCACGAGCAGCTTTTAAATCAGGAGCGCCTTCTAGACCAACGGCAAAGGAATGCAATTGTGGCCACCAAGCTTCAGATTTCTCGTTATCTTCAATACGCATTGCTGCAAATTTTTTCGCAACAGCTGAAGTGATGGATGAATCGAGACCACCAGATAAAAGAACACCATAAGGAACATCAGTCATTAATTGACGTTTAACGGCGTCTTCTAGAGCTTGTTTAAGGTCTTCTTTGCTTGTTGGGTTATCTTTAACCGCATCATAATCCATCCAATCACGTACATAATAACGTGTAGGTTCAGTATCTTTTGAAGAGTAGAAGTGACCAGGAGGGAATTCACTAATTGATTTACAGACAGGAACTAAGGCTTTCATTTCTGATGCCACATAATAGTTCCCATGTTCATCATGTCCATGGTACATAGGAATGATGCCTATATGGTCACGGCCAATTAAATATTCATCTTTTTCTTCATCATAAAGGATAAAGGCAAAAATACCGTTTAAGTCTTCTAAAAGATCGGCACCTTTTTCACGGTATAGTGCCAGAATAACTTCACAATCAGAGTCAGTTTGAAATGTATAGTGATCTGCGTATTTTTCACGTAATTCTTTATGGTTATAAATCTCACCATTAACGGCTAAAATGTGTTTTTTATCTTCGCTATAAAGAGGTTGAGCACCGCTATTTAAACCAACAATAGCAAGACGTTCATGCGCTAAAATTGCTTTCTCTGATGAATAAATACCTGACCAGTCAGGGCCGCGATGACGCAGTTTTTTTGACATTTCAAGTGCTGTAGTTCGCAGTGGGGCAGGATCACTTTTTATATCTAGAATTCCAAAAATCGAGCACATAAGTTCCCTCTATCTCTTCTTAATTTTTATAGTAAATTATTGTCCTACCTACAATTTGCCATTATCACTAAAAAAAGCAACCCAGAAATACAAATAAAATCACAAATAACCAACCTAATTGGAAAATATTTAATATATTCACCATTTTAGTTTTGAATCGTTAATTAAAGGTGGTTTTATAAACAAAAAAAGTGATGGGAAATAAATAAAAAATCAGATTAGATTTTAATAAACCCTAATCCGATTTTTGGTAGGAGTGTTTCATTAACGAAACAATTAGTACTTCATATATTCTTTTTGCTGATTAAATTGTGGATTCAACTGTTCGCTTACATGTCGTGCAAAACCGCTGCCAGCCTCATGGTAAATATTAAATGCGGCATCAACACCTTGTTCAATTAAGCCATCTATTTGATCACTATAAGCTGCAATAGCTGCAGTTTGACCGTGATAATTACGTGATTGTAATTGTTCTAAAGCAAATTGATTACCTTGATGATTTGGCATTGCTAACAAGACTAGTTTTACATGCGAGGTTGAAAGAATACGTTCCCAAAAATCTGGATCGGTTGCATCGCCAGAAATAACATTTCGACCTAAGTTCTGGTGATGTTTTGCTGATTCTTCACGAAGTTCAATACCTAAAATAATATCGCCATACTTCTCTTTGAGCTCATCATAGGCTCCACTACCGATACGACCCATCCCTAAAATCAAAATTTGAGCTCGTCCTGGATTAATTAATTTATCCATCGGATTTAACCGTTCAGCGGTATGTTCTTTTAGCCAATGACGAGAGCGTTGATAAATGGAATGACCAAAATTATTTAACGGTGCTGAGATAATGAACGAGATGGACACGGCAATGGCAATGGCTACTAATATATCTGCAGGTAACCATCCCATTTTAAAGGCAAGGCCACCCACGATAAGTCCAAACTCACTGTAATTAAATAATGTAAGAGAAGCGAGAAGCGAGGTTCGCACTCTAAATTTGAACTTATTGATGATAATAAAATACAGAAGCCCTTTTACTGGGAGTAGTAAGATTAAAATTAATGCTAATCCTAAACCTGAAATAGTAGGGGCAGCAGATAACCCGATGTTTAGGAAAAAACAGATAAGTAAAATTTCTTTTAAATTAAAGAGAGATTTAGATAATTCAGAGGCTTTCGAATGTCCCGCCAGTAACATTCCTAAAATAAGAGCGCCTAGATCAGGTTTCATACCAACAAGTTCAAAGGTTCCAGCACCAGCAACAATTGCTAAGAAAATACCATAAAGAACCAACATTTCGCCGTGACCTGCCCAATCTAATAATTTAAAAAATAGAGGGCGAAGTAGTGGTAGGGCAAATAGAGCTAATGCAGTTATCTCTGGGGTTTTCCCTGTTGATGCAGTTAAAAATACAACCGCAAAGATATCTTGCATAACCAAAATACCAATGGCCAGTGTACCATATGTGGCATTCATCTCCCCTTTTTCTTGAAGAGCTTTAACCGCAAAAACAGTGCTTGAGAAAGAGAGAGCAAAACCAAAAAGAACCAGTTGTGCAGTGCCTATATCAGCAAGCATTGTGATACCAAGAAGTTTAAGGCCTAATAATACAAAAGTGAAAAAGAGGGTGGAAAAAACATTATGAAGCGTTGCACCTAACCAGATTTCTTTGGCAAGTAAGGTTTTTAGATCTAATTTTAGTCCAATAGAAAAAAGTAAAAGTGTAACGCCGAGTTCTGCAAAAGTTGAGAGCGTATCATTAGATTGGAAACCAAGAGCATGCAAACCAAAGCCTGCTAATAAAAAACCAACAAGAGGGGGTAAATTAATTTTAAGTGCAATAAAACCCATTACAAAAGCTGCAATGATAAAAAGTAACTCCATATACTTATTTTCCTAGAGGTATTCAAAAAAAGGGTTGCTACTCGCAACCCTTAGAATGATAACACGTGAAAAGTCAGTAGTGATTATTCATCAAGTAATTTTTGTAACAATACGCCATTTAGCATTGCTCGTTTCACCATAGAAAAAGCCCCAATAGTTGGTTGGTTATGGAGCTCTGAAGCCACAATTGGCAAATCTTGGTGGAATGCAGTTAGTGATTGATTCTTAATACAGTTATGAATTGCAGCAAATACGATTTTATCAGCTTGAGTGATCGCACCTGAAATGATGATTTTCTGTGGATTAAACAAGTTGATGGTCATAGCGATGGCTTTACCTAGTTGATTACCAACACGTAATAAAGTTTGCGTTGCTAGCTCATCGCCATGATTTGCAGCATGACAAATATCAGACATGGTGATGTTTTCAACTTGCGAAAGACTAGAAGGATAACCTTGCTTTAATAAGCTATTAACTCGAGAAATAATAGCTGGGTTTGAAGCAACAGTCTCTAAGCAGCCGAAATTGCCACACTGGCATTTATCACCAATTGGATCTATTTGAATGTGACCAATTTCACCAACATTGCGGTTATGGCCGAGGAAAACTTTACCATTAACAATGATCCCTGCCCCAGTGCCTCTATGAACACTGACTAAAATAGAATCATAACAATCTTTAGATGCACCAAAATAATGCTCGGCTAGAGCGAGTCCACGAACATCATTACCAACAAAACATTGAGTATTGAAAGTATCTCTAATGAAATCTGCTAATGCTAATTTATCTATATCGGTATTTGGCATATATTCTACAACCCCAGTTTCAGGGTTTACTAAGCCAGGAAGGGTGATACCGATAGCAATTAATTGTTTAATTGTATCTTGATTCTGTGTAATGAAATTTTGAAGTAATTTATCTAAGCCATCTAAAAGATGTTCTTGATTACTATAATGAAATTCTTGATATTCACTGGCTAATTCTTTTGTTGAAAGATCAAAAAGACTCAGTTGAATATAGTCTCGCCCTAAACGTACAGCAATTGAATGGAAAGGAGCTGTTTCGGTAGTCAGGGAGATAGCTCTTCGACCACCGGTTGATGCTTGTTGCGCGACCTCTTTAATTAAGCCGCGCTCTAATAATTGACGGGTTATTTTGGTAACACTTGCCGGAGCAAGTTGACTAACATCTGCGATTTGAATTCGAGAAATCGGGCCTTTTTGGTCGATTAATCGATAAACTGCTGCACTGTTTAATTGTTTTACTAGATCTACATTACCAATTTGTCCGTCAGTCATAATTAACTTTGCTCGTATTGTCCGTTCACAACAGTCGCTTTTACATTGAAGTCACGATCAAAGACAGCAAGGTTAGCAACCATGTTCTTTTTGATTCGGCCAAGTTTATTATCCACACCCATTGCTTGAGCTGGGTATAACGTTGCCATACGTAAAGCTTCGTCTAAAGCGATTCCAACGTGCTCAACTGTATTCTGAACTGCTTCAATCATAGTCAGAGCTGAGCCGCCTAATGTGCCATTTTCATCAACACATTTACCATCTTTGTAATATACTTTCTTACCAACAAAAATAAAGAATTCCATGTCAGCACCTGCAGGAGCTGTGGCATCGGTCACTAATACTAGCTTTTCTTTCTTTATTTTGTGTGCGATACGGATATTTGCATAGTCAACATGGAAGCCATCAGCGATGATTCCAGCATAAACGTCTGGCGTGTCATAGATAGCACCGACAACACCAGGTTCGCGACCAACCATTGGCGTCATCGCATTAAATAAGTGTGTAGCAAATGTGATCCCTGATTCAAACCCTTGACGAGCTTCTGCATAAGTAGCATTTGTGTGGCCTATTGAAACTACGATACCTGCTTCATGAAGGCGTTCAATGTGCTCTGGGTCGTTTTTCTCTGGTGCTAGCGTTACTTTTGCAATTAGGTCTGCGTTATCACACATTAGCTGGATCATGTCTGTGTCTGAATCACGAATATGATCAACGCTATGAATTCCTTTTTTCATCACGTTTAGGTATGGACCTTCAAGGTGCAAACCCAATGATTGGTTTTGGTATTTATTGTGGTATTCACGAGCGGCTTCAATTGATGCGCGCATATCTTCATCAGAGGATGTGATTAATGTTGGAAGGAAGCTTGTACAGCCTGATTTTAAGTTTGCTTTGTGCATGATTTGCATGGTTTCGGCTGTGATTTGATCATTCAGCATTACACCGCCGCAACCATTAAGCTGAAGGTCAATAAATCCTGGGCTTAAAATTGCACCATCAAGATCTTTTAATTCGATACCTTCAGGCAATTCTGTGGTTGGACAAACGGCTTCGATCTCTGTTCCATTGATAATAACAGAGTGGTCAACAAGAACGTCGTTACCAGTATAAACTTTACAGTTTGTTAGTGCATACATAGCTTGAATCCTTTGGTTATAATTTATAGTACGAAAAAAATAATCACTTTTTTCGTTGAAATTTTTAAGCAAGTGAAAATAGAACTGCTTACTGAGCGTTACACTCAAGTTACCTAAATGTTACGTTCAGTAATGACAAAGTTTGGCATGTAATGGGCCAAATTTTATTCCTAATGTTTTATTCTTTTGAATGATAAAATAAGTTTTATGATCTCGCTAGCAAAAACCCCTAAATATTCCCTCCACAGGTGATAGTGATCACAATTAGCTTGCTTTTAATTTGCGGAGCGAAATTAATTCCTTAGACTGGCACTGTTTATAACGAGCAGCGAAATAAGTTTATAGTAAACAAACAGCGCTGTTCAAAAAAATCTAAAATCCTTATAGGGGGAGAGTACAGGTGAATATTTTAGGATATTTTCAAAAAGTAGGTAAAGCACTGATGGTACCAGTTGCTACATTACCTGCAGCAGCAATTTTAATGGGTGTTGGTTACTGGATTGATCCGATAGCTTGGGGTGGCAACAGTGCGTTAGCAGCGTTTCTAATTAAAGCTGGCGCGGCTATCATTGATAACATGTCTGTACTGTTCGCAGTCGGTGTTGCTTATGGTATGTCAAAAGATAAAGATGGTGCAGCAGCACTTTCTGGTTTTGTTGGTTTCCTAGTTGTTACTACACTTCTTTCACCAGGAGCAGTAGCTCAAATTCAGGGCATTGATCCTTCTGCAGTACCTGCTGCATTTAGCAAAATCAATAACCAATTTGTTGGTATTCTAGTTGGTATCGTATCTGCTGAGATCTACAACCGTTTTTCTACGGTAGAACTGCATAAAGCACTTGCATTCTTCTCTGGTAAACGTCTTGTACCTATCCTAACTTCTTTTGCAGGTATTTTAATTGCATTCATTCTTATGTACATTTGGCCTTCAATTTACGGTGGTCTAGTACAATTCGGTGAATCAATTCAAGACATGGGTTCTGTTGGTGCTGGTATCTATGCATTCTTCAACCGTCTACTAATTCCTGTTGGTCTTCACCATGCACTTAACTCAGTATTCTGGTTCGATGTTGCCGGTATTAACGATATTCCTAACTTCCTAGGTGGTGCTAAGTCTATCGCTGAAGGTACGGCAACTGTAGGTGTTACAGGTATGTATCAAGCTGGTTTCTTCCCAATCATGATGTTTGGTCTACCAGGTGCAGCACTAGCTATTTACCATACAGCTAAAGTCGAGAACAAAGAAAAAGTAGCAGGTATTATGATTGCTGCTGGTTTCGCATCATTCTTTACGGGTGTTACAGAGCCACTAGAGTTCTCATTCATGTTCCTAGCTCCAGGGCTTTACGTACTTCACGCAGCATTAACAGGTATCTCAGTATTCATCGCATCATCGATGCAGTGGATTGCAGGTTTCGGTTTCTCAGCAGGTCTAGTAGATATGGTTCTTTCTACTCGTAACCCACTAGCTGTTAATTGGTATATGTTAATTATCCAGGGTATTGTATTCTTTGCAGTATACTACTTCACATTCCGCGCTGTAATCGTTAAGTTTAATCTTAAGACTCCAGGCCGTGAAGATGACGATGAAGAAGAAAGCTCAGTTCGTGGTTCAAAAGAAACTGGTGAACTAGCTAAACAATACCTTAAAGCTCTAGGTGGTCACGAAAACCTAGAAAACATCGATGCTTGTATCACTCGTTTACGTCTAACTCTTAAGGACACTAGCGTAATTAGCGAGAAGCAACTTAAAGCATTAGGTGCAATGGGTGTGGTTAAACTTGGTTCAAACAACGTTCAAGTTATCCTTGGTCCTCTTGCTGAAATCGTAGCTGGCGAAATGAAAAAAATCCCAGCGTCTGAAGACCTAACAGCAGTTGCATTACCATAATTATTGAGTAATTAGCTCAAAATAGACAAGCCGCTCTCCTTAGAGCGGCTTTTTTTATGGAAATAAAGAAACTATTTGATTCTATATATTGAGTATTGGCGCATAATTGTGGATCATAGGGAGATATGAACAATCTGTTCTTTCTAACAATACTAATACCAATGAGGTGCTTTAGATGAGTGAAACTGAAACTCGTCCTACCAACTTTATCCGTCAAATTATTGATGAAGATTTAAAGTCTGGTAAACATTCCAGTGTCCATACTCGTTTCCCGCCAGAACCAAATGGCTATCTGCATATCGGACACGCAAAATCTATCTGTTTGAATTTTGGTATTGCTCAAGATTATCAGGGTCAATGTAATCTTCGTTTTGACGATACAAACCCTGAAAAAGAAGACATCGAATACGTTGAGTCTATTAAGAACGACGTAAAATGGTTAGGCTTTGATTGGAGTGGTGATATTCACTATTCTTCAAATTATTTTGATAAATTATACGATTACGCTGTAGAACTTATTGAAAAAGGTTTGGCTTATGTTGATGAGCTAACATCAGATCAAATTCGTGAATACCGCGGTACGTTAAAAGAGCCAGGTAAAAACAGTCCATACCGTGACCGTAGTGTAGAAGATAACCTTGCGTTATTTGAACAAATGCGTGATGGTAAATTTAAAGAAGGTACGATTTGTCTTCGTGCAAAAATCGATATGGCTTCTTCATTTATCGTAATGCGTGATCCTGTTATTTATCGTATTCGTTTCGCTTCTCATCATCAAACGGGTGATAAGTGGTGTATCTACCCAATGTACGATTTTACACATTGTATCTCGGATGCGCTTGAAGGCATTACCCATTCAATCTGTACGTTAGAATTCCAAGATAACCGTCGTTTATACGATTGGGTATTGGAAAATATTACGATTGACTGTCAGCCTCGTCAGTATGAGTTTAGTCGCCTAAACTTAGAATATACGATCATGTCTAAGCGTAAGCTAAACGAGCTGGTAACTGAGAAATTGGTTAATGGTTGGGATGACCCTCGTATGCCTACGGTTTCTGGTTTACGCCGCCGTGGCTTTACTGCGGCCTCTATTCGTGAGTTCTGTAAACGAATCGGTGTAACTAAGCAAGAGAATATGATCGAGTTTGGTTCATTAGAATCGTGTATTCGTGATGATTTAAATGAGAACGCACCTCGTGCAATGGCGGTACTTGAGCCTGTTAAAATCGTAATTGAAAACTACGAAGAAGGTAAAGTTGAGACGCTTAGTATTGCTAATCATCCTAACAAACCTGAAATGGGCAAGCGTGATGTTCCATTTACACGTGAAGTATACATCGAACAAGATGACTTCCGTGAAGAAGCGAATAAAAAGTACAAGCGTTTAGTTCTTGGTAAAGAAGTTCGTCTACGTGGTGCTTATGTTATTCAAGCGAATCGTATTGAAAAAGATGAAGCGGGTAATGTGACGACGATCTTCTGTAGCTACGATGATGAAACGCTAGGTAAGAATCCAGCTGACGGCCGTAAGGTTAAAGGGGTGATTCACTGGGTATCAGCAGATAAAGCGTTACCAGCAGAAATTCGTTTGTACGATCGTTTATTCAACGTACCAAACCCTGCTGCATTAGAAGACTTTTCAGAGAGTATTAATCCTGACTCATTAGTTGTAATGAACGGTTTTGTTGAACCGAGCTTAGCAACGGCAGAAGCAGAGGCTGGTTATCAGTTTGAGCGTACAGGCTATTTCTGTATTGATAACAAAGATTCTAAGCCAGAAGCTCTTGTATTCAACCGTACAGTAGGTTTACGTGATACTTGGGAAGGTTAATCCTGACTAAGTGATTAATTGATAATAAAAAACCAGCAGAAATGCTGGTTTTTTTATGACTAAAATTTACGGTATTAACCGTTATGAGCGTCATCATTATCAATACAATCACCAGTAATACAGTGGCCGTATAGATATAAACTGTGATTAGTTAATCGAACATTGTATTTTTTTGCGATCTCTTTTTGACGTTCTTCAATCATTTCATCAGAGAATTCGATTACTTTACCGCAATCCAGGCAAACTAGGTGGTCATGATGATGCTGAGTTGCTAGTTCAAAAACGGATTTACCGCCTTCGAAGTGGTGACGAGTAACAATACCTGCGTCATCGAATTGGTTTAATACGCGGTATACGGTAGCAAGCCCAATCTCTTCACCAATATCGATTAATTTTTTATATAAATCTTCTGCACTAATGTGTTGGCAATCTGGTTGTTGTAGCACTTCTAAAATTTTAAGGCGCGGTAGAGTGACTTTTAAACCGGCTTTTTTTAGTGCTTGGTTGTTATCTGACATCGACTTTTCCTGTATTGACATTCTGCATCGATTTTTTGTGCAGTTTTAATAACTTAATTATAGGGAACATTCAATCCAGTTGATACCTTATCTGTACGATCTCTTACAAAAAAATAGATGTTGATCTTTTGTTAAAGATTAAATTATGATGAGGTCCGACCAGAATTAAGGATTGATCAATATGTATAAGTACTTTACCCCAAAAATTGTTAGAAGGGCACTTAATATTTGGCCACCATTTTGGGGGGCTGGGATCTCAATCGCAAACATTTCATCAAACTTTCAAGAGGTTAGTGTTATTTTGAAAGACCGATTTTGGAATAGAAATGCGAATAGAACTCAATATGGAGGTAGCATTTTTTCGATGACAGATCCTGTGTTTTCATTCATGTTAATGGGGATTCTAAGAGAAGAGTATTTTGTATGGGATAAACAGTCAGAGATTGATTTTATTTCACCGGGAACTACTGACTTATACGCACATTTTGTGATATCGGATGAACAGTTAGCAGAAATAAAACAAGCAACAAATGGGGGTGAGAAGCATTTCCCACAATTTGAGGTGTATATATATGATAAAAAAGGAAAGGTAGTAGCAAGAGTGAATAGAACGTTATATGTGAGAAAAAAACCACAATTTAGATAATGCTCTCTATCTATTTTAAGAGGTAAGTAGAGAGCATTATAAGAACTAGGATATTAGTCTTCTAGTTCAGCAAGACACATTTCTTCATGGATTTGATTTACCCATGCAGTTACTCGTGTTTCAGTCAGTTCAGGTTGGCGATCTTCATCAATACATAAGCCTACGAAGTTATTTTCATCAACAAGTGCTTTTGATGCTTCGAATTCATAACCTTCTGTTGGCCAGTAACCAATGATAGTACCGCTTTTTGCTTCTACGATATCACGA
>JAAGZR010000252.1 GCA_024206155.1 Aliivibrio sp. | reverse complement strand
TAATTCAAGTCTTCCTTGACCTGCGTTGTGTAGACTTAGGCCAAAATAAATTAATTTAGCGTCCTCGTTAACATTTAAATCAAAAGGAAAGTCATGCAACAACTCAGCGTCGTCCTCTAGTATCAAACATGGAAGTTTATCATTGTCTATTGCTATTTGCGAAGCGTCTTTATGTCCACCAGAAACTATATTTACAGTTTCCACACCGTGTTGAACTGGAACTGGTACTCTTTCATATGGAAGCCCTATATCCGTAAGCTTTTCTTCCATTTGCATTCTTTTGCCATTGAATGCTGGGTTTTCGGAGTTTATGTAAAATATAGTTAAATCGGAACACTTACTCATCAACAAAAACCTTATTGTTTCCTATATTGATTAATTTGTTTTTATTTTTCTTTAACTCTTCCCTTATCTCTGACGTATCTAAATCCATACTTCTTGTGTAGCCTATTCCAGACTTGTCGCTGACTAAGAATGGAAAATCTTCTGTTTTTACAACGTGCGGTTCGTTATAGTGGAAATATTTATTTAAATAACTCTCGTCGTTCCACGGCGGTTCATGTGGTATCTTTTTATCTTCTATTTGCCAAGACCTTAGTAGTTCGCATAGTTCTATAAAATTATTCCTCTCTCCACCAAAGAAAGCACCGTAGTAATACATTTGTGGTAAAGTTGTGCTTTCTGGTACATAAGCTTTGGAAGCT
>JAAGZR010000251.1 GCA_024206155.1 Aliivibrio sp. | reverse complement strand
TTTAAAATCAGCATCTGAGCTGCTAATTAAAGATTTATCTTGGATGGAAAAGCAGTGGAAAGAAGGTGAGAAGAACTACCGTGCGGAGCTATTATCTGAACCATCAAAGCAAGGTTTGCGTAAGATGCTGTTTGGCATGGGGTCTTTATCATTAGGTGAACTAGCAGGTGAGCGCATGAAGGTAGCATTAGAGGCTAACTCAACAGAAGATGAGCACGATTGTTTCTCTGATAACACGCATAACTCTCATTACTATAATGAACAAGGTATCTATAACGTATATACAGGTACTTATACACGTGCAGATGGTTCTCAATTATCAGGCCCAAGCATTCACGATTTAGTTGCTAAGAAAGATGCAAAGGCAGCTAAAGAAATTCAGCAGCAATTTGATGCAACACGTACTCAAGTTGGGACGTTAGTATCAGCGGCTGAAAACGGTAATCAACATTTTGACCAATTGATTGCATCAGATAATGCAGCGGGTAATGCATTGGTGAATAAATCAATCATGTCTTTAGTGCTACAAACCGCGTCGATTGAGCGCGCAGCAAATGTGATTGGTATTACAAGCTTAAACCCTGATACAGCAGATCACGAATTTTAATTATAACGTTAAGAAAAGCAGTAGTACTCAAGCTCAATCACTTTCCTTCCCAGTACAGTGATTGAGCTCTTTTGTTTTCTAATATTGCTCTTATCAATATCAAAATAATTAAATAATACCAATCTAGGTATATGGATAAGAACAATTTTAATGATGATCAGGATGTTCGATATCATGAAACCCGCAATGCTTGGAGCAATCGCTTTATTATCAATTCTTTCTTTCCCATCTTTTTCTGCCGATATCGCTTCTGGTGGAAAAACCAGCGTAAAGAAAAACGGTCAAAAT
>JAAGZR010000250.1 GCA_024206155.1 Aliivibrio sp. | reverse complement strand
TTTAATTAAAAAGATAATTAAATGAGTTATTACGGATACGTAAAAAGAGAAAACGCTGCTGGTGTTAACTGGCAGGAAGTAGGTGAAAACTTATCTAATATTTTATTAGAAGCTGGAGCTGAAAGACAAGCCAAAAGAGATGCTTTTGATAAGGCAACCAGAGAATATCAAGATACTCTTAACGATGCTCCATCTGGAGATTTTAAAACAGCAAATGCCTTTGCATTAAACCACGCTGCAGATGCTTCACGCATGCGTTTAATTCAAGATAGACTATTAAAGAATGGTGTAATGAAAGATAGAGATTACACTGTGGCTCGTCAGAACTTAACTGATGGCACTAAACAACTATTTGGTTTAGCTGAAGAATACCAGGCTGAATATACAGAAAAAATGGCCAGGTTAAAAGAGGGAAAAAGTCAAGAACTAGAGTCTTGGTTAATGGCCAACATAGAGGGTCTTTCTAATCTTAAGAATGCTCAGTCTTATATAAACTCAGAAGATGGGAGTGTAAGTATTGGTAGACTTGTTGACGGCCCTAATGGTACTAGAGTCTTGAGTAAAAATCCAAACGACTTTATGACTGTTAATCAACTTCGCAATAGATACAAAGAAAAATACGATAAGTTTGATGTGTCAGAAACCATGACTATGGAAGCTGAGAGATTAGGAACTTTTATAGAAAGCGTAAGAAACGCTGGAGGTCCAGCTTATGCAGGTACTATAACTAAATTACTAGACCCAACTATGCGTGGGACATTAGGGCCTAATGGTGAAAAAGCTGTAGATAGTTTTTTAACCATGGAAAAAGACATGATTAATGGTTATCTTGAATCTAATCCATTAAACGGATTATCTGTTCTTACAAACACAATAGCTATAAATCCAGATACTGGACAACCATTTGAACCTACATTTGATGAGGCAGAGGCTAAAGCAGACCCTAATAAAGTTTTGATTAGAGACGATGGTAGTGGTAGAATAGAGCCGCTTCTTAGCGAGCCGCAAAAGAAATTAGTTTTTGAGAGTGTTCAAACAAACTTCAGAAACAAGATAGATAGAGAGAAAACTATTTCTACTTATAATGAACCTAAAGAAAGCAAAGCTGAAATAGATAAAGGTACTAAAGAGGATAAGGATAAAAATGTTGTAAGCAATATAGCTCAATTATATTATGGTGATGATGCGCAAGTAAAAGAAGCTGAAGATTTCTTAAGAAGTATCAACCCTAATATTGAGTCAATTGATAGGACAGGGGAAAATGTTATTATTACATTTAATGATGGTAGAGCTGCAGAAACACTTTCTTGGAAAGGCGATGACGGAACTCCACTAGACCAATCTTCTTGGGTAACTGCAAGCGCAAACTTCTTCTTAGACGATAAGAGTAAGATTGGAAACATAAACGAGGTTCTGAGTAAATCAGGTATTGATTTAACAAAAGACTTTAA
>JAAGZR010000249.1 GCA_024206155.1 Aliivibrio sp. | reverse complement strand
GGGTCCTATTGGCACTGAAGGTCGTTACCTTCCTGTTATGATCGCAATTTCTGTACTTAATGCATTCGGTGCAATGTTTGTTATGAACATGATTCTATAAGGGTTGATGATGAATTTTTCACTGAACGATTACTTAGAAGAACTTCGTCCACTGATTGATGTGGATTGCGGTACTTACACGCTTGAGGGTATCGAGTTTATTGCAAGTAAAATGGCGGCAAAATACGAAGCCATGAACGGCTGGTCTGTGAAACGTATCGATTGTGGTAAAGCAGGCGTAGGCCTTGAAGTTCGCAATAAGCCTGATGCTGAACACATTGATGTAATGATGATTGGTCACATGGATACGGTTTTTCCTGTAGGCACAGCGGCAGAACGCCCAATGTCTTTAGATGCTGAAAAAGCCTATGGCCCAGGCGTATCTGATATGAAATCTGGTCTATTAAACGTAGTTTATGCACTGCGTAATCTAGACCAAGCAGTATTAGATAAACTGTCTATCTGTGTATGTATGAACCCAGATGAAGAAACAGGATCGTTAGATTCAGTTGATTGGATCCAAGAAACGGCGAAAAAAGCGAAAAACGTATTGGTTGCAGAAGCCGCACGCGCAAATGGTGGCTTAGTTAAAGCACGTAAAGGCATGGCTAATTACAAAGTAACTTTCAATGGTAAAGCCGCTCACGCAGGTAATGAACCAGAAAATGGTCGCAGTGCAATCACTGAAATGGCTAACTGGATCTTAGCAGCTAATGCGATGACGAACTTTGAGTCAGGCACTACCTTAAACGTAGGTGTAGTTTCTGGTGGTGCTGGTGCTAACATTGTTCCTGATTCAGCAACCGCTGTGATTGATGTTCGTTTCTGGGATAACACAGAATACGACCAAGTTGATACTGCATTAAATGGAATGACTCAAACGCCGTTTGTTGATGGTGTTTCTATCAAGGTAGAGCGTGAAGCATACAAACCATCAATGGTGCCATCAGCACAAACTGAAGCATTAATGGCGATGGTTGAAGAATCAGCACAAGAGCTTGAAATCAGCATTAACTGGCAAGAAGTAGGCGGCGGATCTGATGCTAACAACACGGCAATCTTAGGCGTTCCGACACTTGATGGCTTAGGTCCAATCGGTGCTGGTTTCCACAGTGCTGATGAGTATTTGTTGCTTGAGTCAATTGAACCGCGCATTAAGTTATTAATGAGTGTGTTAACGAAGTTGGCTAAGTAGTCCTTCTACTTATTCGTGATTCAAAATAAAAACAGCGAGCCTAAGTGCTCGCTGTTTTTTATGTTCGTTGCGAACGCCACCAATCCATTAAATGCAGTAAGCCAAATAAACCATGACCATAAAAGTAAGCCTCAATGAAACCAACACTGGTTTTATGTATCTCAAGTAATTGCGGACTGAAACTGAGGTGACCATTACTCGCCGCAATGTACCACATAGAGCCGGTCACTAATGCCAACAGCAACGCCAGTAAACCCAATCCCTCAATTGTTGCCGCTAATCCACCCGGACGCACCTCTGGCAAGCGAAATGTACTCAAGGTTTTAACGTCTTTCTTAATCTCAGAAATATCTTTATGTAACCAAGGATAAATATCGGACACTTTTCTTCGCTTAATAATTTTCCATGAAAAAAGCAACGAGATTGGGATTAAAAGCAAACCTCCATAGGCATGAATCTGACTGACAAAATTAACCTCAGCCCATAATGTATCTGAATGAACATGCATAAAATTAGAAGTAATTATTTGCAGTAATACCCATAGCATAACGAGTATATGAAGTATTTTTTCTGAGGTTGGTAGTCGCTCGAATAATACGTTAAAACCATCTTTTAAATGTGAACTCATAATGTAGCCTTTTAATCTTTAAACCAAACAGAGTATTTCCTCCTAATCATAGCCCTTTAATAATTAACTGCACTTAAAGTTTTGAAAATTTGAGACTTAATACATCACCGTCTTCATATACTGTTTAGGTGTCATACCAAACTGCTGATAAAAACGCTGGCTGAATCGACTTTCCGATTGATAACCACACTGCAATGCTAAATCTAACTGGCTTTGTTTCTTTTCTTGCATTAATCCTAATGCGTGACTCATTCGAACATTCGATAACACGGTTCTAAAATTGGTGCCATCTCGCTGCAATCGACGGATCAGCGTTGCGCGGCTTATCGAGAAATCATCGCATACGGTTTCTAATTGATACGCTTCTGCTGGATCTTTAGAAAAATACGCACTCAGTTCATTTTGAAAAGAAGCAAACGTTGGTGTGAATAAAACATGCAGCACACCCAATTCTGCTAATTGCTGATATAGAGCCAACAAGTGAAATTGCTGTGTTTTAAAGTTTAACTTTTGGGTATTTGTATCAGTTAAGAATGTGAATCCATAAGCTAGTAATGGGGATACCTTGATCGCATGAGTATGTAAGCGAGTGCTTTCATTTTGTTGACTCTCTTCCAACATATCTTTAGGCGGAGTTAGAAAAAAACACATCTGAACAGAATAAAATTTATCCGTAGAAGGTTTATTAATAAAATTTAGGCCTTGGTTGGCTGACGTAATCAGCCAAGAGTGTGAATCGATATCAAATTGTTCAGACTCTTGAAATACGGTTTTTACGCCAGATTTAACCCAAATAATACTAGGGGTATAAATATGAACATTGCGTAAATGTTGATCGTTCTGTCCAGAGTAAGTTTGCACTCTAAATACCGCCTCATTCAACATTACTTTATCCATTTTATTCCCCTATTCTACTAATTTAAATTCGCATTAGCGTACATATGTCGCGGTTAATACAGCTTTGTCTAATGCCATGCTATTTAAAGTATAGCCAACCACTGCAGGTGAAATATCGGCAGGTAAATCTATTTTCTCTTGTGGTAATGCCCACACTGTATATTGATATCTGTGCATGCCATCGCCTGCAGGAGGACAAGCGCCACCATAGCTCATAGTGCCAAAGTCATTTTTCGTTTGTAATGTATTTTTCATTGCCGAACCTTGTTCAACACTACTTAGGCTTGCAGGAATGTTAAGCGCTAACCAGTGCCACCAACCACTACCTGTAGGTGCATCTGGATCAAACACAGTAATAGCAAAACTCTTTGTTCCTTCTGGCGCATCTTTCCAACTTAGTTGTGGAGAGATGTTGTCACCAGTACAGCCCATGCCTGAGAAGGTAAATTTGCTATTCATCAGTTGACCTTCGTGAATATCATTACTTGATACTTCAAAAGCTTGGCTAGAAAATGATGCAAGAGTAAGTAATACTAATAATGCTTTATTCATAATAATTTCCTTTACTATTTATAGGGTGTTCTAAATAAGTACAGGACCATTATTAAGGATTCACCAGCCACTAAATTACCATAAAGTATCAAATGAAAGTTAATATTAAATAATTTTGATACTTTATGGTAATTTAAGGGATTGTAATTTACTTACTCACCTTTTTTATAAAGCCAAAGAAAAAGCCACTTAGCACGAAACTAAATGGCTTTTGGCGCATACAGTTAGGAGCAATATGCTTTGGGGGATAAGTAATACCAATCGTAGCAAATAACTGATCACTAACTTACTGTGATTGGTATAAATACTAAGCCATAATCCGTTTATGAAAAAGTGAACACTTCACCCAATATCATTTCCCCTTTATACTGGTTTGATTAGGATTTAACACGCATGGGTTAGACATGAAAAGCAGTAATATTCTACTTGGTAAACTCAATACTGAGTTCAAAACCGTATCAGCAATGATTGAGATTTATTGTAAAAAAAATCATCACTCCGAAGCACTGTGTAAAGAGTGCCAGCAACTGATGGATTATGCTGAAGTTCGTTTAGATCGTTGCCCTTACGGCGAAAACAAACCCACCTGTAATACTTGCCCTATTCATTGTTATAAGCCTGAACCTAAAGAACAAATGAGATTAGTAATGCGCTTTTCTGGGCCACGAATGCTATTAAAGCACCCCATTTTAGCTATCCGCCATTTGCTGTCTGAGAAAAAAAACATCAATCCTAAGCCTTCACCAAATTGCTCTAACCGTCATATCCGTTTACAAAAAGGTGAGAAAAAATGAATTGGACTTTAGATCAACTCAACGCTTTTGTAGCCTCCGTAAAATGCGGTTCATTTTCTGCTGCGGCACGCAAAATGGGGAAGGCGCAATCGCGAATTAGTACCGCTATTGCTAACCTAGAAGCCGATCTTGGATTTGACCTCTTTGATAGAAGTGCACGCTTACCTGTTTTAACCCAAGATGGCGAAGACATGTTTATTGAAGCGCAAGCGATTCTTGAACAGTGTGAACGCTTACAAGCTCGAGCCGACACCGTCGCCACAGGTGAAGAAATTGCATTAACCGTTGCTCTCGATGAAGCCGTTCCTATTGATGTATTTGAAGATTTCTTTCAAAAGTTATCTCTAAAATTTCCATTATTAAAACTGACGATCATTAATGGCTCTCAAGCAGATATTGCTGAATGGGTCGATGATAAAAAAGCAGATCTTGGTTTTCTTTTTCGCGTAAATACCTTATCTGATTCTTTAGAATATCTATCTCTTGGTTTTTTTAATCAAGCGCTCATCGTTTCACCGCAACACCCATTAGCTAAAATTGAAAAACCAACACTGGTTCAATTAAATCAACACCGTCAATTAGTTATTCGAGATCGCGTCGGTCACTCACATGAAAAAGCCATTTCCGCTAACCATTGGTATATAGACAGTTATTATTACATTACGGCCTTAGTGATCCGCAATGTTGGATGGGCTTTGGTTCCTGAGCATGTTTTAGAATCAGACTGGTATCGAGACCAAACGACTCGGCTATCGGCTTTTCATATCTCTGACGCATTACAAATTGAGATCGGGGTTGTAAAGCGTCGTGACAGTGGGATGGGGAATGTCATGGAATGGATGTTAGACGAAATTGAACGTACGTTTGAAAAATTATAAAAGATGAATGAATAATGAAAGAACAATTAAAGACTTATCTACTTAATAATGAATCTATCGATTTATATGATCTTTTCCATCAGTTTCAATCGATCTCAGTGTATGCGTTAATCAACGAGCTGCACGCTTTAAAAGACGAGTTGCAGCTCTCTATCAAACTGAGCTCTCTTGTTTCTCAAATTGATGGGTTATTACCAAAACTGAATACCATCGAGGATCCAGCACAACAAATTGAGTTCCTTTGCAAAGAAATCGATATCGCTCAACGAGGACATAGCATGAGCCGTTATATTCATTTAGTAGACTCTCACCAAACTTTCACGCCAACCGTTGATATGGTTTTATTTGGCGATTCGATTACTGAATGGGGTCCATGGCAAGATGTATTTACTCAAATACCCCATGTAAATCGAGGCATTGCAGGAGACACTACATTTGGAATGCTACGTCGAATAGAAACAACATTAGCCGTCAAGCCTAAACTCATTTCGATCATGGCAGGAATTAACGATTTATCTCAAGGATTTTCTGTTGATTCTGTTTTTGATAATTACATCGCAATGCTAACTTATTGGCAAAAGAATAACTGCCCTGTATTGGTTCAAAGTACTTTGTATTGTGGCAATAGACTCGCTCATTTAAACCCAAAAGTTACGGCGTTAAACACGCGTCTGGAATCTTATTGTCAGCAGCATAATATTGATTATTTAAACGTTAATCAGGTTCTGAGTCCTAATGACTTCTTATCGAATGACTTTACCTGCGATGATCTGCATTTAAACGCTAGTGCTTACTCTACTTGGATTAAAATACTTCAACCTAAATTAGAAGATCTATTGTCTTAACCCTATCCATATCTACTGGTACACGTTAAACAAAAAGGCGGACACAATACAGTGATCCGCCTTTCTTTTGCTTCTACATGATTTAAACAAACTATGCTTTGCGTTTTTTTAAATCAACTAGCACATCGATCATCGAAGGCAATATTT
>JAAGZR010000248.1 GCA_024206155.1 Aliivibrio sp. | reverse complement strand
GCTGCTTGCTGAGCACCAGCGGCTTCACCAAGTTTTATCTGCATTCTAATATCACTCTTACGAGTTTCTTCATCGGCAGCTAATTTATCTAGTTCTGACATTTCTTGACCTTGAGCAGTTCTGATTGCTCCAGAAGCCTGAACTGCTCCCTCTTGAACTCTTTGAGAGCCACCTAAAACGCCACGCTGGTCACCCTCTCTAATGGCTGCCATCTCTGTTTTAATCTGAGCACCCAGTGTGTCCTGCATTTGTTCGTATGGCTCTTGTTGTATTGCTAGAGCTTTCATTTCATTTTTTGTTAGCTCTTTTTCTACTTCAGCCATAGCTTGTGCGGCAGACCTTGATGCCGCCTCTTCCATTCTTTTTTGTTTACCAGCACCTATGAAACTCATTGCGGTTGTTCCTGCTGTTATAACTAAGCCTGCTATTGCTCCTGACATAATAATTTTTTATTTAATATAACATACTCAGGTAGTTCTTTATAATCTTCCGTATAAACCTCTGCCTCAGCATCTTCAATTGTTTTAGCGTCTGTCCTGTAAACACAAACCCAAGTTGTATCTTCATGTATATAAGCAACTCGTTGTGTACCTATCTCAGTCATCACTTTCATTGGTGCTTTTATTCTTTTAACCTCGCCAGTGTCTAATAAAACTGACATCTCACCTTTTAAAAAAAAAGATGGATGGTTTTGTTTATGAATAAAACTTACAACCAATGTGCCTTTCGGCATAAAAATCTCTCTGGTGTATAGTCCGTCTTTTAAATAATGAGTAACTGGCATCAACTTATCCATCTCAGGAGTGTGGTGCTTTACTGAACCATTATGTAATAAGACGTTCTCTTTGAATGTGTTAATATTCTCCCAAAGAAGACCTCTATTTTGATGGACATATTCTAGTATATTTTCTGGTTTATTTTTTCTTTTCCTAAAAATACTTAATATACCCATAACTTTTACAAAGATATGAATTTTAAGGGAAACTTTTGAATGCCTGACTTTTTACTGCAAAAAGCTCTGTTGGCGAAGTGTTATCGTTAGTTAGTGTGAATTCACAGTAATGTCCTAACACCCCTTGAGATTCTGCAATAGAATTTTTGATAAAGAAAAAGTACTCATTTATCCCTGGTATGGGGACGCTTCCTGCTATTGTAGTGTCTATAGTTACTATAGACGTGCCATCGTTTTGATTTACAACAGATGTAACCTGACCAGCTAAATTAGGTTCATAGTTGCCTTGCCCATTTAGAATACCAAAATAAAATAAATCTCCGTTGGATAATATTGAACCAACATTAGATGGTGGTATAAAAGTAATAGTGGCCGTAGTAGCTGTAGTTACAACATCATCACTAACACCTATACCAGTTAATGAGCGCAAAGCAAGCTGAGGTAAATTCTCAGGGAGGTCTGTACTATTTCGTATAAATGCAAACCAATCAGATTCTTTCTGTTCAAAATAACTTGCATTAATAAAGCCTGTTGTTTGTAGGTCAGTTATAAATGTACCCTCCCATGCATCGTCAGCTTCAAGAGCAATTGTTTTAAATTTTTTGTTCTCTAAAGCAGATTCATTAAAAACACTTGTTATTGTAGACACTCCCTGTATTCCATAAAAATTATTTCTTGGAACATCAGGTGCATTGTGTTGATATAAATCGCCACCTTTAAAAGTGTACAAAAATTGATTCATACCCTTTATAAATTCTGGGTAATAAGAATAAAAAGATGGCCACCCTTGTGCTGAACCGCTATATGTTAGTGTATAATTATCCATGTTTTATTTTTTAAGTTGGGTCGCATGCGCCTGTTGCTATTACCATACCATATCTTACTTGAATAAATGAGCTATTATTAATTATATAATACTCTGGTGTGCTATTATCATTCAGTGGCGTTACACCATTACTATCCTCATATACAAAGTTACCAACTTTTGGTATAGTATTAGTATCAGTAGTGAATACTTGAGTATTAGGGTCGTAAGTAGCATTAGGTGCAAAGTAATAAGTTTCTGTAGGGTTAGCACATGCTATACCACCATTTGGACCTGTAGAGCTAAATGACGGCAACGCTGCAGGACAAGAAACAGTATATATAAAAAATGTATTGTTTATTGGAGCAAAAAACTCTAACTGAAAAGTACTAGGTGTAGCAGATGGCTTAGGTATTACCAAAGTAAACACGTCCTCTCCATCAGTGCTGTTTTGTGAGCTAGCCACACTTATGGTTCTTGTAGTTCCTAGCGATTGATATGTTCCATTCTGGAGCGAATAATCAGTTACGTTTGTATAAGGAGAGCCGCTAAACGTATCAGGGAAACCTACATAGGTAGGTAATCCAGTTCCAGAATTAAACTCTCTACCAAAAGGAAACTGATTAGTGTTGTTTTGAGATGTTATTATGTTATACGTATTGCCATTGTATGTAGCTAACACGCCATCAGGTATAATAGCTCCCATGTACATGTGTATAACAATAGCTCCGACATCAGACGGAGTTCCACCTACATCAATATCTGCAGTAAAATAACCATTGCTTGGATTTGATGCAGAGAAGTTAGTATTACATGGGTTGCCAGGTGATACAGGAGGAGTACATGAGCCTGTAGCGATAACAATACCATACTGTATTTCAAGAAAAGTGGTGTTGTTAACTATGATATATTGACTTGTTGCTGTATTATTTACTGGACTTCCTCCATTAGCATCGTCATAAACAAAATTACCTACACCAGGGACACTAAGTGTCTCAGGTACAAATACAATTGGTTGTGTAAATGTCGTAGTTGCATTTTGAGCAAAGTAATAAGTTTCTGTAGGGTTAGCGCATGTATCGTCACTCTGAACTGGTGAACCTAAAAAACTATCTAAAGGAGCTGGACAATCAGCTTGAAAAGAAAAAAATGTTCCTAATATAGGCCCATAAAAATCTATGTTTAAATTTGTAGCTGTTGCTGAATTTTTAGGGATTACATGCGTATACACCGTAGTTCCTCCACCTCTTAAATCTATTTGAGATGGCAAAACATTAATAGGTGCATTCGTTCCAGTGTTCAAATAAGTTCCATCAGTTTGTATTGTATAAACAGGAAGACTTGACTGAGATACTGGAGTATTGTTTGGACTTCCAAAATAAGTTGGCTGACCAACTGGAGTGTTCAATCCAACTGGGCCTTGATTGTTTCCTATATACGTTAAGCGATTAAATGTTTGCCCATTATATGTACTTAATATCCCATCAGGAATTGTATTACCAACAATAGAATAAACCACTACTGCGCCAATATCAGCTCCTGCATTAATCTGGCCTAAGAAAGTTCCATTAATTTGGCTTGACTCGCCTGCCACCTGTCCACATGGCAATGCACATTGTGGGCATGGTTGTGCAGGTAATAAAACACAATTAAGTAATTCACGTACAATTAAGCCGTCTGAATATAATCCATCTGCTGCACAAACATTCATATCCTCATCAGCAAAAATTGCTGTAGAAGTTGCTAAGTTTGGGCCGTTTAAATAATATGTTCCTGATACTGCCATTCTATTTATTTTAATTATGGTGTTGGGTCGGTACAGTCACAGCAGACATCTGTTAAGTCTATTGTTCCGTAGCACAACACATCTTCTGTTGGTTGTCTATAATCGTATACTAAGTATAAGTTAGAGCCAGTTGTACCCATTGTGTACTCTCCTATGTATTGGTCTGGTGCAAGGGTAACGTCTAAAGGTAGGGCTGGTCCTGCAGCAGAAATCAAAGAAAGTATATCAGCAGGTGTTGCTGTATATGTATTGTTAGTTCGTAAAGCATAAAACTCATTTTGAGTTGGCTCAAAAACAAAATCATCAACAGGTCTCTTGTGGCATATTACTTGAACTGATGCATTGTCAGCAGGTATAACACCAGCTCCTTGTGGAGCAGTAACAGATTGAAACTGACTAATTATTATAAAATCAGTACCATCTGTGAATGTTACTTGCTCAGAATGCAATGGAGATAAATACGTCCCATCTACCCATCTGTACTCATTGTGTATTGTTTGCCCTACATGAGTAGCATTAGTAATACATACTTGATACACAGTAATAATCTCTGCAACTGGACATTTAACCTGAACGCTAACTGATGTTCCAGCCTTACCTGTTAGTGTAACCTGTGCTTCACTTTCACTTACAATGTTCTTATCAAAGTTAAAAGTAAAAGTTCCATTGCCAATAGACGTTGTAGGGACTACGCTTACCCCATCATATACCACTTCTATACTGCTAGGTGTAGAACCACCTGGTGTATTTGCCACGCAAATAATATCTACATCTCCAACTAATAATCCAAGGTCAATACAATATTCAATTGTTTTGTCTTCAGTAAATGTAAAGCTTCTATTTATACCACATTCAATACATGATTCTTCAGATGGCAACTCTTCATCATTAATACTTAGAACATATTCATTCATATAAGGGTCATACCCTCCAATTTTTTGATTGTTCAAACTATTAATAAATCTATCTCTAAACCATGACCTCATGCCAGCTTCAGAAATTACTGTAAGCTGTTCGTTTTGTCCTGCAGAACCTGTAAGCATAATCACTGCACCACGCTTAGCGTCAGTAAAATATTTATTGTAACCCCAAGAACAAAAGCTTTCAGGGTTTCTTGAAATACCATACTCTTCTATTCTGGCTATCTGAGTTCCTAAAACCTCAGGGACAGAAGCAACTTGACCTCCACCAGTGGAGTCTGTTAACAAATTCTTTCCAGCCAGGACATAAGAAATTTTATCTTCTTGTAAAACTAATATATCGGTTTCTCTTCCATGAAGTTTTTCAATAGGACCATATATGTCTTCACAAGGCTTAAAGTTTAGTAAACCTAAGTTAAATTCGTTTAGTTTATTTACATTACTTTCATTATTGTAAACACCACTATAAGTTAAATCAGCAAAGCGATGTGCTTGCTTAAACTCTAATTCAGAAGTAGATGTAGTTCTTTCTCCTAAACTAAACTCTTTACCTACAATTGAATCTCTAACCCTATAGCTTTCTACACCATTTCCGAAAGAAAAACAATTGAAAAAGTCTGTTAATATAACAGCAGATTGAGTACTGGTTTGATTTTGTATGTTACCATCATGTCTTCCAGTTGCTTTATCTATACTAAACACATCTGCAGATTCATACCATAAATCTGGTGTAGCATCTTGTGGTTCAGTTTCAAAAACCAATGTGTTCTCAGCTCTAAATACTTCTATCCTTATATCAGCACACGCTCTTTTTCTACCTGAATTCTTAGCTCCAGCACAAGAGTTAGTTCCGACTATCCCAAGAGAAAGTAGATTGGTGTCTGTTGCTCTTAAAAATTGCCACTGATACACACATCTGTTTTGTGGCATAGCACCTAAAGCATTATTTGTTGATGAAGATGTTAATAATGCTGGGTTATAATAATTATCATAGTAAGGAGATGGACAGTCAGGGTCTCCTGTAATTCCAGAGGCTGCACCACTATTTAATAAAGAACCAATATTATCTCCGTCCCACCATTCTTTAAAAGAATCATAATCCTGTGAGGCTGTTAGTTTTAAGTTTAGATTATACTGTCTTCCATCACATTTCTTTCCTGGACCACCTCTTCTTCTAAACTGAACATTTATATTTATTCTTGAACCTGCAGGCAATGAATAGTCGATATACTGCCCTGGGTTATTAGGGTCTTCAACACCAACTGGATAGGCCACTCTTGGGTGGCGGTTTTTTCTTCTACCACAAGCGCCTCTGTTCCCATATAGAACCGTAGGTAACTCGCTTTGAATTACCTGAAAGTCGTTAGCAATTACTTTCATATAAGTACCTGCTGGAATAGGAATCTGTGCGCCACTAGAATCTGTAACCTGAATAAAGTCTTCTGTCTGAGCCTCTTTTTGTAAAACAGTAGCATACTGACATCTTGTGGTTGCGCCAGCGGTATCGGCCTTTACTCTTAGTCTATCTCCCTCCTGGACTTTTCTAGCGTTTTCACCCTCCAACAAAAAGTATGTTGCTGAAGTTGCAGGCTCTTTAATAAATATGTTTGAATAAACTGTATTATAATCCTCAAAATCTGGCTTTATACAAAGCTTATATCGGTCTGCCCATACTGGAGCTACTTGTGATGGAGGTATAGTTACCTGTATTGAATTCTGAAGTCGTGCGGCAGAGCAACCTACGTGAACAGTATTATTAGGGCTAACAAGAGCCGTTGATGAACGATTAAATTCATCCATATAAATAATACCTATCTCATAGTCTCTGTCGCTATGTAAACTTTTAGGATTTCCAATACCAAGAAAAGTTCCCTCTGCAAATGTAGCTGTATAGTACTCATAAACACTCTGAGTTGGAGTAGTTAAATCATCAACAAATCTCATTGC
Organism: Aliivibrio sp.; assembly: GCA_024206155.1. Taxonomy (GTDB): domain Bacteria; phylum Pseudomonadota; class Gammaproteobacteria; order Enterobacterales; family Vibrionaceae; genus Aliivibrio. The sequence goes on along the minus strand of JAAGZR010000248.1, from coordinate 4,853 downwards.
TGGTACAACAAAACCAATCTCTGTGCTTCCTGGACTTGAAATAATTTCTATTGGTTGTCCAGCCGCTGTAATACCACTTTCAAATTTTATTAACGCATCAAGCGTATTTGGAATAGAACAATTCCATTCATCAGTTAAGGTTGTTCCATCACAAGAAGTTTCATTTCCAGGAACTGGGTCGTACACTGGAAGTATGTTAGCTGCTGTTCCTATCGACTCTATAAATTGAGGGTTTTGAGATAATTCATAAACACTTGAGAAATCTATAGGTAATATAAATGTGAATTCAAGTTCTAAATTTGTAGACTGTTGAGCTGGGAAAGGAGTTTGCCCAGAAAACTGAGCATGACTATATCTAATTTCAAAAGTTAAAGAAGCACCAGCCTTTAGCTCTAACTCACCTAAATCAAAAAACACCGAAGCGTTTACAATATTTTGGCTTCCATTAATGTTGTATGTAAAAGAATCGGTTCTGTCATCAAAATCATCAGCACCTATTTCTTCAGACAAAAGGTCGCAATAATATTCTAGACGAATGGGATTTGTGTTTAAATCTAATAAGTCATAACCATCAACATAATTACCATATATTAATCTGTTACCCATTATTGTTTGGGCTTGAGCTTTTAAAGGAACGTTATCAAACAACCTAACTAGCTGTGTTGGATTTAAAACAGTATATATTTTACTGTTATTAAAATTTAAAGTATAATCTGTATTGTCTGCATATCCAAGATTTTCTTTTTCAAATATTTCTATAGACTTTATAACACTAGATGTGGTTTGAGCAAAAACAACTTCTATAGCTTTTACCAAAGGACCTCCACTGTTATAAGTAACTTTAACATTATTGAATGCGTTTGTCATTCCCTCATTCAGACCTGATTCTATTTTATAATCAAATCCTTTGGGGACAAAAGCTGGTTCTGTAAATTGTGATAAAGCAGAGTACTCACCATCTTCATATCTGTATCTGTAAGCAAATGTTATAAATCTTTCTTCTATAAAATTTTCTTCACCAGATAAATTTGTTAGTTCAAATGATGGAGCTGCAACAGGTGGCTTTTTAATCACCAATAGTTGCTCCTCTAAATCAGGGGAGTTAGGGTCATAGTTTCTAGTAATGTTTATAAACCTAGGTTGGTTGTAGTTGTCAGTCCAGAACAGTAAATCCTCAATTCTGTTTACACCTGTTATTAAATAATCATCATTAAAGTTTAGCACTGTCTCTAGAGCACCCACTGTAATGACGTGATACGTTAGTAAGTTTAATTGAACATTATATGACACGACCATATCTACTATCCCAACGAGATGAGCTGGGTCATGAACAAACCAATACAGCGTTTCTCTTTGTCCATCTTCATACGCACCAATACATTTAGCTTGCGAACTTAAAGGAACTCCATTATAATTCAAAGAAGTTAGCTGTTGATTACCTCTTGTGTTTTCAACTGACCCAACTTCAGATTCTTCAGTAGAACCAAGCCTAATGTTCATCGCATCAACATACTCGCCATTTGGCACTAAGCGTTCATCAACGCTTTTATTCATGCGTCCTGCAATAAAATTTCTAGTAGTTTCTGCCATCTTACTTTATCCACTTATCCATTCCTCTGATGTTCTGTATCAAACGACCTGGATGTATATTACTAATTCTAAGCTTAGCGTTTCTTAGTAACGCAGAGCTTCTTTTTCTTGCTCTAGCAACAACATATTCTTGTACACCAAACTTAGCATTCAATATAGCAAACTGAATGTAAGCATAAACATATTCTTCAAATAATTTATTGACACTTATTTGAGAGTCATCTCCAGCTTCCATGCCATCTGAAACATATTCCAGAATACAAAACTCACCTGCCATATCTGAACTGAAGTTTATAACTCCAGCTTTTTTATTTATTTTAAACGTTGGATTGAAGTTTGCAGTTTCAGTATTTAATCCATACTGAGCTCCTATACCATAATCAAAATACCAATCACCATCTACACAATACCCCTCTCTGTTATTGTAAGGGCTTTGCTCATTGAGGTAAATACTTTTCTTAGTACCCTCTATCCTTTGTAGGTCAATCGTTGATGTAGACGGCTTTAAAATGTTCCCATCATGGTCAAATAATATTCTACAATTATTGTCTTGTAAATATGCGTCACTCCAATTTGTTTGAATGTTTTCTGTAAGTGGTCTAAGAACACCATCTTTATATAAAGATATTCTTACCCAATTCACATAGTCTGGAGGTAAAACAAATCTTAGTGTGTCACACACTTCTAGTTCTAAAATCTTAAGCTCTTTGAATGCATCATAATTTAGTTCTTGTATAGCTCTTTTTGCATGAAACAAAATTCTATACCTTTCTTCATTATTTACTAAACTATGATTGCCAGCATACATCAACATAAAATTATTAACAATGTCGTATAAGCTTACATATTGATATGAACCCCAGTTAGCATCTTCTGTATGAGGGTTTCCTGTATTTTCGTAATATTGATATTCTGTTAAGTACGCCATTATTTCTGATTTTGTTCTTCTCTCATATCCATTGATTGCCCAAACTGAATTGCTTGAACTTCTCTAATTGACATTCCAGCATATTGTAATATTTTATTTACCAATGTTGGCTCGTCTTCTAAAGGTAATTCAAAATCCTGGTATAAAGCATCTGATTGATTAAAAGATGGTTCACCTCCAACTAATTGAGCATAAGTCCACTTAGGGTCTTTAGGATATCGTATATACTGACACAAGATTCTGCCAGCTGATGTCTCTCCAGAATTTATTACATTTAAACCCCATTGAAAGTTCTCAGGATATACTTGTATTACTGTTCCATTCTGTGAATATGCTGGAAACAATTCTGTAGGTTTAGTTAAGTTAGACATATTGAGCTGTGTAATCTTTTTATTTGTTACTTTTTCACACTCATTAACACCTTGCCTTGTACTTAAAATAGTATAAGAATCACCTGCGCTTGGAAATATATTATTTTCCAATGATAATGTGTTAGTGTTTTGTGGGGTTAGATATCTTACACTTGTTGATTCTCCTGTAGTTAAATTAACAACAACATCGCCTGGCTGAACTCCTAATGCAAAAAAGTTTTTAGTACTATCAACTAACTCTTGTGTAAACGATAATGTGTTAGTGCTATTAGCAACTAAATATCTTGTAAGCAATAAAACTTTATTTATCAGATAATAGTCTGAGCCTGTTGTAGCTGTAGTCGGCACGCTGTACGTAGAAGTAGCAGATGGTGAAATGATTACCTCACTAGCTCCGTTAAGATATACTGGTGCAAGAGGTTGCTGCTCCGAAAATAATTCGATAGCATCCTGATAAGTTTGTTTTATATCTGCCAATCCAATCCCTGATTGCCTAGCATTCTCTTTAGTTATTTGATAATTATACTGATAGAAGTAATCCTCAAAAATATCTAGCTGCGCTTGCTTGGCATATAAATTAAAATCACTAGGAGTTATATATCCATAGTTGTTTTTATTAAGAACCGACAGTACAGTTTCTCGTACTGAATTTATTATGCTCATCTGTTAATTTATTTACTACAAAGATAAGCAAAAAAAAAGAGGTTGCATTTCTACAGCCTCTTTCTTGATTGGTTGGAGTTATCAGCTCCATCTATTATTATGAAGTACTTTGCAAAAATATAAATTATTTTTTATTATCCAAGTTCTTTTCAAGAAACTTTAACACTTCAATACCCTCATCAGATTGAAGATAGCTTGCAATCACATAGTAAGGGTCTTCTCCAAAAGGAATATTAAGCATTCTCTTTTTATTCTTATCAGTATTGAAGTATACATCTTTCTTGTTGTTCTTGAAAACTAATACCTTATAATTAAAAAACTCTTTTATTTTAGAGTTAAGCTTTAACGCAGGGTCCTTAACAGCTCTTAAAAACATATCTGGCTCTTGCTCGGCAAATATAAGAATATCTCTTCTTAGCTCTGCTGATGTAGTTCGAGACGTGTCTGTGTTAAACAACACTCTAGCCAAAGCTTCCACCTGGTCTATATCAAGTTGTCTAGCCTCTATAAGAGCATCTACTCTACTATTTAATTTATCCATTTCTTTCTGAGCGTCTTTCTCAGTATTAACCTCAACAAACTTACTTCCGTTCATTGGGTGATAATGTAAGAACTCTTGAAGTACTGGATTTGTTCTTGGAACAGATAAGAATCCGTCTTCAAAAACAATTGGCTCTACAATAGCATTACCATCTTGCTCATCTTCAAATGGGCTTTTTTGGTTTCTTGCATAACGCAAAGCTCTGTTAGTTCCTGTACTTTCATCAAAGTACATTAATGGATATCTTCTTGAGTTTCTAGTTGGCAGCATAAAAGAAAGCGGTGCTGCATCTTTGGTAAGTTTATAGGTCTTGTTGACCAATACATTTTTTTTCATTTGATTATAATTTAATTATTAAAAAAGGTTGAGGTCGCAAGTTGCGACCCCTACCTTATTATTTAGTTTATGATTGGAAAATCACAAAGTTGTTTGCACCCATAGTACATACACATCTTTCAGATAGGAAGTTTACTTCCATCGCATCTAAATCAGATGTCATTGCACCACCAGCTGAACCTGTAATCCAAGTCTTGTACTTTCTGTCTTCAGTTTCTGAAGCTCTGTATCGTACATGTAAGAAAGGACGCTTAGCATTCTTTCCAAGGATTTGGTCGTAAACAGTAGTTGAACCTGCTGGTACTAATAAACCATTTACAGCACCTGTTCCAGTTAAACCACCACGCATAGTTGGGTCGTTTAAGTATTTCCAGTCAGACTTGTAGAAGTCATATCCTCTACGGAATCCAGTGAATCCAAGATT
>JAAGZR010000247.1 GCA_024206155.1 Aliivibrio sp. | reverse complement strand
TGAGTTTTTCGATGTAGACGGAAAGTTACTTGTAAATGAAATCGCGCCACGAGTTCATAACTCTGGACATTGGACTCAGCAAGGTACTGATGTTTGCCAATTTGAAATGCACATTCGAGCAGTATGCAACTTACCATTAACGGGTAATGAATTACTTCGCTCAACAGCGATGATTAATATTTTAGGTGAAGATAGCTTACCAGATGAAATATTAACAATGCCGAATTGCCATATTCATTGGTATGGAAAAGAGAAGCGAGCGGGCAGAAAAATGGGACATATTAACGTGTGTGCCGACTCTCCTGAAATGCTACAAAAAGAGCTTTCTAAACTTGCAAATATTTTAGATAAACAAGCCTTTAAAGCTCTTTCTTAAATCTCAGGGTATGAGTAACTTAATACTTGTGATTAAGTTACTCTGCTTGGCTCTGAACTTCTGCACATTTTTTATCTGCACAGATTAAACGAGATCCTGCTACTGTTTCTTTTTTTAAAAGCAACTCAAAACCACATTTTTGACAACACCCTTGCTGTGGCTCTAAATTAACCGCAAAACGACAGGCCGGATAAGCATCACACGCATAAAATGATTTACCAAAACGTGACTGTTTTTCATGCAATAAGCCTTTTTTGCAACTCGGGCATTCAATCAACTCTTTTGGCTCTTCCTTTTTCTGCTCTAACGATTCAATGTGCGTACATATGGGATAAGTAGAACAACCGATAAACATGCCATATCGACCCTGCCTTAATACTAACTCATTTTCACACTCAGGACATGGGATTCCCAGCTCTTTAACTATATGACCATCATTACTTTTTAATGGGCGAATATAGTCGCATTCAGGATAATTTTGGCACCCCAAAAATGGACCTCTTTTACCATAACGGATCATAAGTTCACCGCTACATTCCGGACAACTTTGATGCTCTAGCGCGTGTTCGTGAGCTTGAAATAATTGCTTATCTATTTTCCCAGACATTCAAAAACCTTAATGCGTAATGCCTACATCTGCAGTATAAAGCAGCTCTTCCATCTGCGTATAAGCACTCTCTTGACCTGGAACATTGAACAACACCATTAGCACGACCCATTTCAAATCGTCCAAAGAAAGATCCTCTGTTTCTAATGCCATTACCTGTTCGATGACCATTTCTCTCGTTTCACTTGTCAGTACTTTAATTTGCTCTAAAAAAAGTAAAAAACCACGACAAGCAGTGTCAATTCCATCAATTTCTTGTTGAGTATACACGCGCATTGACGTTGATGTACTTGGTTCTATGTGCGTATAAGAGTCCGATTCTTGTAGACGAGCTAAGTCTTCTAACCAATCAAGTGCTTTATAAATAGCCTCTTGGTGAAAGCCTGCTTTTAATAATTCTTCTTCAAGTTTTTCTTGTTCTACGTTTAGTTCAACATCACTATGGATATATGTTTCAAATAGATACATAAGAACATCCATCATGGCTAGCCCCTCCGCTTTTTAATGTAACCCCCTGGGACTGCAGTGATGAAACCTTGCAACTCTAATTCAAGTAATTGCATCATGATTTCATGTACAGGCATCTGACACCGCTCTGCGATTATATCAACAGGCGTCGCCTCACTGCCTACGGTAGCGAACACTTCAGGAAATGGCAATTGTTCTGTGATAACTTCTTGCTCGAATAAGGACGGTTGGTGAGATATTGCACATTCAGTTAAAGCCCCAATTTCATCAAAAATATCTTCTGGAGATGAAACCAGTTTTGCTCCTGCTTTAATTAAGCTATTTGATCCTTGAGCCGTAGGGTTTTGAATAGACCCTGGAAGCGCAAATACTTCTCGGCCTTGTTCATTAGCATACCTTGCTGTAATCAGCGATCCTGAACGCTCAGCAGCTTCAACAACCAATACACCCGTCGAGAGTCCACTAATGATCCTATTTCGTCTGGGGAAATTATCGGCTCTTGGCGGTGTGTCAGGTCTAAACTCAGAAACCAAGGCGCCATTTTCACTTACTCGCTGAGCCAAGGCTCGGTGCTTAGCTGGGTATATCTTTTCTAGTCCAGAACCAAGAACAGCAATGGTTTTTCCTTTTGCTTCTATTGCACCATGATGTGCATACCCATCCACACCTAACGCAAGACCACTGGTTACAACATAATTATGTTGAACAATTGAGCGAGCAAATTCTTTAGAGCAATCTAATCCTTCAAGACTGGCATTTCTACTCCCAACTATCGCAACTTGTGGTTCAGACAAACACAACGCATCCCCCTTAACAAAAAGTACAGGAGGTGGGGCACTAATCTCAGACAAAAGCTTAGGGTATCTAGGATCGGTTAATGGCAAGATAGTATGATCAGAACTCTTTGCTTGCCAATTCAAACAGGTCTCAACTTGCTTATTTCCCGTCTGTTTTAAATAAGTAATTTGAGATGAAGAGAGCCCTAAAGCTTGTAGCTGCTCATCGTTGTATTGCAGAATATTTTCAACTGAATCAACACTGAGTAAACGAGACATTACCTTCCCGCCGACTCTAGGACAAAAGCATAAAGTTAACCAAGCCGATAGATGATCTTCAGAAATGGACATCACTTTATTTATTCCTCATGAGGGGACACAGCTATAACGCCTTTGTGTATTGGCATTTCACTTTTGGTGATGAGTGCTAAGCTAAATTTTTCATAAGGTCTAATAACGATTAACTCACCAATTTCAGTCTGAGGCAATTGAATACCTTTTTTCTTGGTGTCTTTATCCGTCTCATAGTAATACTCGCCTTTATTACCATTAACAATATTTCCTTTCTCTCTCAAAGAAAACATACTTCCTTGCAATAAGCCGTCATTACTTCCTTTATCTATCACCGCGACTTGATTAACCGCTAAGTAATCTCCACCATCAATTGAACCTAATATGGATACATCAATATCTATTGGTGCAGGCTGGGGATAAAAAGTTGTCGTTAATTCTGTTTTTATTTCATCAGAAGAAATAGGTAAAACTACATCATTAATTGCAATTTCTTGCTGCTGTTTAATGATTTTTAACCCGCTCATTCCTTCATTTCTTTCAGCTAACTCTGCAACACCTACAAGACGAAGAGCATAAGATGAGGCCTTATCGTCCTTACGAGAAAACTCATTAACGACTCGGTATATGCCCCATTCTTTATGTGATAACTCAGCATCCACATATACTCTTTCACTCGCACTTAAAAATTTACGACCGTCACTGGTTCCTAGTACTCGGTATGACGTTTCATAATTGACGTCGTCGATTAAACGATCGGACTGTAAATAAGGCACAACTAAGCTCGTCGGTAATGTAGGGACAGGCTCTTTCACTACTTTACGCACTTTAGGCGACAATTTCTTAAGCGGCTTAACACTTAATACTGGGCTTCCATTATGCCAAGTTAACGTTAATTCATCTCCTGGGTAAATTAAGTGAGGATTATTTATACCTGGGTTTATTTTCCATAGTTTTGGCCAAAACCAAGGACTATCTAAGAATAACGCCGAAATATCCCAGAGAGTATCCCCTTTCTTAACGGTATATTGCTCTGGATAATCTTGTTTTAAAACCAGTTTATCGTCACTTGATATCGATGGTGATGAAAATAAAATAGCGCTAATTAATGATGAAAAAATGAGTGTTTTTTTTAACATGGTCCGCTTTCCTTATCAGACATACTAACCGATGCTGTCATTTGCTCAATAAAATGTCTAGAATTGGAGCTATTAGGTTTATGCCGTTTTCGGCGCAGTTCAACATTTAGAGTAATTATGGCTTTATTAGAAGTTTTAACGTTCCCGGACGATCGTCTACGTACCGTAGCAAAACCGGTAGAAGCAGTAACACCTGAAATCCAAAAATTCATCGATGATATGATTGAAACCATGTACGACGAAGAAGGTATCGGCCTTGCTGCGACGCAAGTTGATTTTCACCAACGTATTGTTGTGATCGATGTTTCTGACACTCGTGACGAACCAATGGTATTAATCAACCCTGTTATCACACAAAAAAGTGGCGATGATGGTATTGAAGAAGGCTGTTTATCTGTTCCTGGCGCAAAAGGAATGGTTCCTCGTTCTGCAGAAGTATCAGTAACAGCTCTTGATCGCAATGGTAATGAATTTAGCTTTGATGCTGATGATTTATTAGCTATCTGTGTTCAACACGAGTTAGACCATCTTAATGGCAAGTTATTCGTTGATTACTTATCGCCTCTAAAGCGTAAACGCATCAAAGAAAAACTAGAGAAGATTAAAAAGTTCAACGCTAAAAGCTAGCCATCGCAATCTCAAATAAGCAGCTACTCACTGCTTATTTGAATTGATATTAGAGACTCCGAGGTCAACTTGAATAAACCATTACGCATTATTTTTGCCGGCACGCCCGATTTCGCTGCTCGCCATTTGTCAGCACTTATCGACTCTCACCATGAAGTGATTGGCGTATATACTCAACCAGATCGCCCTGCGGGTCGTGGTAAAAAGCTAACGGCAAGCCCAGTAAAAGAACTGGCGCTTGAGCACAATATCCCAGTGTTCCAGCCTGAAAACTTTAAGAGTGACGAAGCAAAGCAAGAATTGGCTGAGAAAAATGCTGATTTAATGGTTGTGGTTGCTTATGGCTTACTGCTACCACAAGCGGTGTTAGATACACCAAAACTGGGTTGCATTAACGTTCATGGCTCTATTCTTCCTCGCTGGCGTGGTGCAGCTCCTATTCAACGATCTATTTGGGCTGGTGATGCTGAAACAGGCGTAACCATTATGCAAATGGACATTGGTTTAGATACTGGTGACATGCTAAGTATTGCAACATTGCCAATTGAAGCAACAGATACCAGTGCGTCAATGTACAATAAATTGGCTGAACTTGGTCCTGTTGCTCTTGTTGAATGTTTATCGACGATTGCTAACGGCACCGCTGTTGCTGAAAAGCAAAACGATGAACAAGCTAATTACGCGAAAAAACTCAGCAAAGAAGAAGCTAAGATTGATTGGATAATGGATGCAGAAGCGATTGAACGTTGCGTTCGTGCTTTTAACCCTTGGCCAATGAGTCATTTCTCTGTTGAAGATAAAGCGATTAAAGTATGGCAATCTCGTGTTGAAGAATACGCAGGAAATGCAACGCCAGGCACCATTATTCAAGCAGATAAAACAGGAATTTATGTTGCCACTGGCTCAAATGCCATTGTATTTGAACAACTGCAAGTTCCTGGAAAAAAAGCAATGGGCGTTCAAGATATTTTGAACTCTCGCAAAGAATGGTTTGAAGTGGGTAATACCCTTAACTAATTCTTCAAAAATATAAAAAGGTGGCATAATTGCCACCTTACTTTTTAAATGGCAAATATCGTATTTGCCTTTTTATTTTTGCCAACCATATTTTAGGTGATGACATGAACGTTCGTGCTGCGGCAGCCAAAGTTATTTATCAAGTTGTCGATCAGGGTCATTCTCTCTCTTCAGCGCTTCCAAAAGCTCAATCTGAGATCAAACCTCGTGACCAAGCTTTACTGCAAGAGATCTGCTATGGCGTACTGCGCTTTCTTCCTCGTTTAGAGTCTGTTGCTCAATCATTGATGGATAAACCATTAAAGGGAAAACAACGAGTATTCCATCATCTAATTCTTGTTGGTATCTATCAACTGAGTTTCATGCGTATTCCTGCACACGCAGCTGTCGCTGAAACGGTTGAAGGCACAAAGAATTTAAAAGGTCCAAAACTGAGTGGATTAATCAACGCTGTGCTACGTAACTATCAACGTAGCCAAGAAGAATTGGATGCGAAATCAGTAAGTCATGATTCTGGTAAATACGGTCACCCTGGTTGGTTATTGAAAATGCTACAACAAGCCTACCCAGAACAATGGGAAAATATTGTTGAAGCCAACAACAGTAAAGCACCAATGTGGTTACGTGTTAACAGTCAACACCACACTCGTGATGAGTACATAGTTCTTCTTGAAAAAGAAGAGATTGAAGTGACTCCACACAGCCAAGCAACAGACGCATTATTATTAAATAAAGCGTGTGATGTATTTACATTGCCAGGTTTTGAGCAAGGTTGGGTTTCTGTGCAAGATGCTGCAGCGCAATTATCGGCAGAATATCTACAACCTCAAGATGGTGAGTTAATCTTAGACTGTTGTGCTGCGCCAGGCGGTAAAACGGCTCACATTTTAGAACGCACAAAAAACACCAGAGTGGTTGCTATCGATTGTGATGAAACACGCTTAACTCGCGTGTACGAAAACTTAGAACGCCTTAACCTAACTGCAAAAGTTATTTGTGGTGATGCTCGTTATCCTGAACAATGGTGGAAAGGCGAGCAGTTTGACCGCATTTTATTAGATGCGCCTTGCTCTGCAACTGGTGTTATTCGTCGTCACCCAGACATCAAGTGGCTACGCCGTTCAGAAGATATTAAAGCATTGGCTGAACTGCAAAGTGAAATCTTTGATGCAATGTGGCTACAATTAAAATCTGGCGGCACCATGGTGTATGCGACGTGTTCAATCACTCCGCAAGAAAACTGTGATCAAGTAAAAGCCTTTTTAGAGCGCACAGAAAATGCCTCTTTAGTAGATAATACCGATCCTGCGAAACCAGGACGTCAAATTCTTCCTGGTGAAGAGAATATGGACGGCTTCTACTACGCTGTTCTACAAAAAGCATAACCTATATACGAGCGAGCAAGCGGTATGAAAATCATAATCTTAGGTGCAGGGCAGGTTGGCGGTACACTGGCTGAAAACTTGGTGGGCGAAAACAATGACATTACCGTTGTTGATAAAAGTTCGGAGCGACTGCGTGAGTTACAAGATAAATATGACCTTCGTGTTGTTCAAGGATTTGCCAGTCACCCAGACACCTTGAGAGAAGCCGGGGCACAAGATGCCGATATGCTGGTTGCGGTAACCAATTCTGACGAAACCAATATGATTGCGTGTCAGATAGCATTTACGCTCTTTAATACCCCAAACCGTATTGCTCGTATTCGATCTCCTGAATACTTAAAAGAAAAAGATCGCCTGTTCCAATCAGACGCGATTCCTGTTGATCACTTAATTGCACCTGAAGAATTAGTGACGGGATATATTGAACGTTTAATTGAATATCCAGGCGCACTTCAAGTGGCTAGTTTTGCAGAGAAAAAAGTCAGCTTAGTGGCAGTAAAAGCCTACTATGGCGGCCCTCTAGTTGGGAATGCGTTATCTGCACTTCGAGATCATATGCCACATATTGATACTCGTGTTGCTGCTATTTTCCGACAAGGTCGTCCTATTCGCCCTCAAGGCACCACCGTTATCGAAGCCGATGATGAGGTTTTCTTTGTTGCAGCAAGTAACCATATCCGTTCAGTAATGAGTGAGTTACAACGCTTAGAACGCCCATACAAACGAATAATGATTGTTGGTGGCGGTAACATCGGTGCAGGCCTTGCGCGACGTTTAGAACACAATTACAGCGTGAAATTGATTGAACGCAACATGAAACGCGCTGAAGAGTTATCTGAGTTACTTGAAGAAAGCATCGTTTTTTGTGGTGATGCTGCCGATCAAGAATTATTGAGTGAAGAACACATCGACCAAGTAGATGTCTTTATTGCTGTAACCAATGAAGATGAAGCCAACATCATGTCAGCCATGCTTGCAAAACGCATGGGAGCCAAAAAAGTCATGGTACTTATCCAACGTGGTGCTTACGTCGACTTAGTTCAAGGGGGCGTGATTGATGTTGCCATTTCTCCACAGCAAGCGACCATTTCTGCGCTATTAACACACGTTCGTCGTGCTGATATCGTAAATGTCTCTTCTCTTCGTCGCGGTGCAGCAGAAGCGATTGAAGCGATTGCTCATGGTGATGAAACAACCTCAAAAGTGGTTGGCAAAGAAATTCAAAACGTTAAACTCCCACCAGGCACAACCATTGGCGCGATTGTTCGTGGCGAAGAAGTACTCATTGCCCATGATAAAACCGTGATAGAACAGGATGATCACGTTGTTATGTTCCTAGTGGATAAGAAATACGTTCAGGATGTCGAACGCTTATTCCAGCCGAGTCCGTTCTTTTTATAATTATGGTTAACTTCAAACCGATCCTATTTGTAATAGGGCTTGTTTTATCTAAACTTGCCCTATTTATGTATATCCCAACACTCGTCGCTCTTTTCACTGGTACTGGCGGTTTCATCGAGTTTGGACAAGCAATTGCTATTACTCATATAGTGGCATTTGCTTGTTTAACTTTTGGCCGAAGTAAACAGTTTAAAATGAACGTGCGGGATATGTTCCTTATCACCACACTAGTCTGGACCATTGCTAGTACCTTTGCTGCATTGCCATTTGTTTTCATTAACCATATCAGCTTTACTGATGCCTACTTTGAAACCATGTCAGGAATAACAACAACAGGCTCTACGGTTCTTAGTGGTTTGGATGATATGGCGCCCAGCATTTTACTATGGCGCTCAACGCTACAATGGCTTGGTGGAGTAGGATTCATTGTAATGGCGGTTGCTATTCTTCCAATGCTAAATGTTGGTGGTATGCGACTATTCCAAACAGAATCGTCCGATTGGTCAGATAAAAGTGCGCCAAGGACTAAATACGTAGCTAAATACATCGTCAATGTGTATTTAAGTTTAACCTTCTTATGTTTCTTAAGTTACTTAGTGACAGGAATGGCGCCATTTGAAGCCATAAATCATGCCTTCACGACGCTATCCACTGGAGGCTATTCAACGTCAGACAGTTCTATGAACCGTTTCTCTAATAGCACACACTGGGTTGCTGCCTTCTTTATGTTTGCTGGCGGGTTGCCTTTTTTACTCTTTATCCAAGTATTGAAAAAGCGAGATCCAAAAGTATTATTTAAAGATGCTCAGGTGGTTGGCTTTCTCAAACTGGTTTTAATTACCAGTTTATCTGTTGCGATTTGGCTTGTTCTCCATAATGACTATACCGTTATGGATGCGTTACGCGTGTCAGTGTTTAATATCATTTCTGTGATAACCACAACAGGCTTTGGTTTAGATGACTTTACAGCGTGGGGGGCATTCCCTGCGATTATTTTTGCTTTTGTTATGATGGCAGGTGCTTGCTCAGGCTCTACTGCTGGTGGGATAAAAATCTTCCGCTTTCAAATTGCAGCGACAATGCTGAATAAGCAGATGATGAAACTCATTCACCCATCAGGTATTTTTGTCCAACGTTATAATGGCCGCCCAGTGACCGATGATATTGCACGATCTGTCGTTGCTTTGGTGTTCACCTTCTTCCTCACCATTATTGTTATTTCCACATTACTAGGTAGCTTAGGTCTTGATCCTGTTACCAGTATTACAAGCGCTATTACTGCTGTCGCTAACGTAGGACCGGGAATGGGTCATATTGTAGGCCCAACAGGAAACTTTGCCACTTTACCAGACAGTGCTAAATGGATACTCAGCATTGGTATGTTGATGGGACGGCTGGAAATCTTAACAGTGCTTGTATTGTTCTTCCCGGCGTTTTGGAAGGGTTAATACTAAATTTAACTCACTAATGAATAACGCAGTAACAATGAAAAATGGCCTAGTATTTCTACTAGGCCATTTTAATTTACTCGATTGCTATTATACCGGCTTTACATAATAATAAATCGATAAAAATTGAGTAATACAGCCACCTAAAACAAACAAATGCCAAATAGCGTGGTTATATGGGATCTTCTTCGCGACATAAAAAATAACCCCTAAAGAGTAAATTACCCCACCAAGCCCTAACAAAATAACGCCATTAATATCGATATGAATAACCAATTGATAAACCGCAATAACTGACAACCATCCCATTATTAGATAAGTAATTAGCGACAATTTTTTAAATCGATAAACAAAGATAATCTTGCCAATAATGCCGATTAACGCAATGGCCCAAATAACACCCATTAACCAGTACGCCAATGGCGTTCTCAAACTCACTAATAAATAAGGCGTATAACTACCGGCAATCAAAAGAAAGATTGCGCAATGATCTAAGGTTTTTAATAACCTTTTCGCTTTTGGTGCAGCAATAGAATGGTAAAGTGTCGACGCTAAAAAAAGTAAAATAATACTGGCGCCATAAACAGACATACTTGCTATGGTTAACCAATCAGCATCCGCAGCATTTGCTTTTACTAATAGTAATATTAAAGCAACAACACCAAACACCATCCCTAATGCATGACTTAAACTGTTGGCTAATTCTTCTTTTTTTGAATAAGTGGCAGAAGTGGACATAATTTATCTCATAGAGTGATTGCTCGATGAAATAAGTATGACACATTTAAGCGTACAACTGTAAGCTTAAATGTGTCGTTTTTTATTTGAATAACAAGTGAAACTGATAGTGAATAAACTATTAAGTAGTTTGATTTAAGAAATCAATAACTTGCTTTCCCGCCTCTTCTGGATTTAATCGCGTAGGCAAGCTTAATTGTCTTTTTAACTCACCACGTCCAAGCATTGATGACAGTAGCCCTAAAGCCCCACCTTGATGTCTTCGGTCTATCTCAAACCATAATTGCAGTTCATCCTTGGTTCTGTGAGCTATAATTTCAAGCTCTCGCCAACGACCGTGATAAGGCCCATCAAACGGGACGAACTCAAACTCTTGCACAAAAGGCAGCTCAAACCCTTTAACATATTCACATTCAACCTGGCGAATTCGTAATCCTTCAGTTTCTAATGCAGTTAGAACACCATCGAATAAATCATCAGGACGAACGGTAATAGGATCTTTATCTTTTGGGTCTAACCCAAGAGAGATATCTAACCCAGTTTGAACCCATACATTAGAATCACCAATAGTGACAGGTGTATTTAGCGGAAGATCCAACTCAAGCTCAAACTTTCTCTCTTGCTTAGGTTCTATAGTAAACGCATAAGGTAAGCTCCAATCAGCTAACACATGAGTTTGTGTTATCACTTCAGTTCGAGATCCGCTATCACGGTTACGCTTCACTTCTTTTTTATATTGGCAGCATAATTTCAAATCAATATTATCAATATGCTGCTCTGTCGCTCCACCAGTAACTTCTATTGTAACTTGGACTTTCTGACCTGGAACTAATGCTTCCTGATGAATAATTGTATCAACATTAGCAGAACCAATACCTAACGATGCTAATGTTTTCTTAAAAAAGGACATGGTTACTCTCCTCTGCCACGCATATAACTATTAGTATAGTATTACGTAATATTCATTATTACGTTGAGATGTACCTCGACTAATTGACAGTTTATGATACTCTTACTGTGTGTTTTATGAACACGTATCCCTGATGACTTATTTGGATTGGCGAAAGCTAAATAGAGTTCACCTTGATGTAACTCATAAGTTGTTAGGTCATTAATTTGGCCATGGAAGTGCCTGACTATAGAGATAACCAATGCGTCCTATGACTGTCAGGTTCTCACGCTCTGCTTCAACGCACAGTGTGGATCGTCGTCGCAGCCACTTTGTAAAAGCCGTTGCAACGAAAAAGAACGTACCAGAAATGACTCTTGTAATTTCCGAGAAAAAAGAAACTCAAGCTAATGTTTCATGTGCGGCATAATTTAAAAGCGTAACCTATGGGTTACGCTTTTTCTTTTTGTCTCATTATGTACTCTTCGACATATCACTTTCATTCCCCACCCTAACTTAGCTATACTTCTCCTTAATAAAAATAAGGAGAATGCTCAATGAAATGTCACCGCGTTAATGAACTTATCGAATTAATTCACCCAGAATGGCAAAAAGAACCAGAATTGAACCTAATGCAGTTCATTACGAAACTGGCTGAAGAAACAAAATACGAAGGTAAACTAGAAGATCTGACTGATGATGTTCTTATCTATCACCTAAAGATGCGCAATAGTGAAAAAGATGAAATGATCCCAGGTCTTGCAAAAGACCAAGAAGACGACTTTAAAACGGCAATATTAAGAGCGCGTGGCCTGCTATAACCTCATTATCTCGATCTGGTTTGCAATAAACCAGATCGATTTCCTATCAAATAAAACACACTTTTTTAACTAACTTTGAACCTTCCAACGTATTCATACGTCACATCAAGCTATAATTCATCCGCAATATCTTAATATCACCAACCTTGAAATGGTTACGCTCAATAAAACCATCGTTGGGATACCTCATAAAAATAACTAGGAATAATCATGAGTCAGGATAAAATCGACATCAAAGATGTGACTCCAAAGCAGTTCAACCCCAAAACACATAAATCCAGTAGTGATCGTTTCAATCCCAATTCAGGTATTTACGTTCGTCAGAGTAAAGGGACATTTCAAAAATTACGCCGCTATGGCGCTTGGTTTTTATTAGCACTCTTTGTTCTTACTCCGTGGATTTCTTTTGGAGATCGTCAAGCGATTTTACTGGATATTGGCAGCCAACAATTTAATTTCTTTGGCACAACGTTATTTCCTCAAGATCTGACATTATTAGCACTTCTTTTTGTGATCGCCGCCTTTGGTCTCTTTTTTATTACCACCTTTTTAGGCCGAGTTTGGTGCGGATACCTATGTCCACAAACCGTTTGGACATTCATGTATATCTGGTTTGAAGAAAAACTAGAGGGCCCCGCCAATAAACGTCGTAAACAAGACCAAATGAAAATGACATCAAACTTGTTACTTCGGAAAGCACTTAAACACCTTGCATGGATAGCCATTGCGCTTGCAACAGGTATCACTTTTGTTGGTTATTTTGTGCCAGTAAAAGAACTTGTTGTTGATTTCTTTACCTTCAATAGTGATTTTCTACCTGCATTTTGGGTGATTTTCTTTGCTGGTTGTACTTATGGAAATGCAGGATGGATGCGTTCAATCGTTTGTTTGCATATGTGTCCTTACGCACGATTCCAATCAGCCATGTTTGATAAAGACACTTATATTGTCGGTTATGACCCTAAACGCGGTGAAACCAGAGGCCCACGATCTCATAAAAAAGATCCGAAAACCCTTGGACTAGGTGATTGCATAGACTGTAATTTATGCGTTCAAGTTTGCCCTACCGGCATTGATATTCGTGATGGCTTACAATATGAGTGTATTAACTGTGGTGCTTGTATTGATGCATGTAATGAAACCATGGATAAAATGGGCTATGAAAAAAATCTTATTAGCTATACTACAGAGCATAAATTAGCAGGTCATAAGACTCATATCATGCGTCCAAAGCTGATCGGTTATGGTCTTGTCATGCTATTGATGATGGGTATTTTCTTTGTTCAAATCATCTCTGTAGAGCCAATGGGACTTGATGTATTAAGAGATAGAAACCAACTTTCTCGCATTAATAGCACCGGCTTAATTGAAAATACCTACACGCTAAAAATCATTAATAAGACTCAACAGAGCCAACAATATCAGCTATCGGTTACCGGTATTAATAACCTGACGTGGTACGGAGAACAAAGCGTTAACGTCGATGCAGGTGAAGTATTGAGTGTACCAATGAGTTTAGGCGCGCAAGCAACCGAGCTGAGCAAAACCATTACCACCATTGAATTTAAAATTACCAATTCTGATGGCCAAACAATAAAAGCTGAAAGTCGATTCTTTAAAAAGCTATAATCATTCTATTACTGGCTCAAAGGGCTCGCCATGAGCCCTTTTTATTTGAGAATAACTATGACTGAACATGCCTTTAATTTCAGCACGCTTACCCCTGATTTATTATGGAATGCGTTAGCTGATATTGGTATTCGCGCTGAATCAGGGTTTCTTGCTTTAAACAGCTACGAAAACCGGGTGTATCAATTTACTGATGAAGAAAGACGCCGTTATGTCGTGAAGTTTTATCGCCCTCAACGTTGGTCTGAAGCCCAAATATTAGAAGAGCACCTCTTTGCTAGACAATTAGTTCAGCAAGATATTCCAATCGCAGCCCCGCTTGAGATTAATGGTAAAACACTTCATTTTGCCAATGGTTACTGGTTTGCCTTGTTTGATAGCTTAGGTGGTCGTACATTTGAAGTTGATAATTTTGACCAACTTGAATGGGTTGGGCGCTTTTTAGGCCGTATTCATAAAGTCGGCGAATCTGAACTGTTTCAACACCGCCCAACGATTGGTTTGGATGAGTATTTATACCAACCAAGAAAACTATTAGAAAACAGCTCATTCATACCCTCTCATTTAGAAAACAGCTTTTTTTCTGATATGGATATGTTGATCAAGCAAATCGAACAACATTGGCAACCAAGCAAGGCGATTCGTCTGCATGGCGATTGTCACCCAAGTAATATTTTATGGCGCGATGGTCCATTATTTGTTGATTTAGATGACGCGAGAAATGGGCCTGCTGCCCAAGATTTATGGATGTTACTGAATGGCGAACGACAAGATAAGCTTGTTCAGTTAGATATTTTATTAGAGTCTTATTCCGAATTTTGTGACTTTGACTCTAACCAATTGAAACTAATTGAACCTTTACGCGGTCTACGAATGGTGCACTACATGGCATGGCTTGCAAAACGTTGGAAAGATCCGGCTTTTCCTATTGCATTTCCATGGTTTGCCGACGCAAAATACTGGGAAAGCCAAGTACTCGGATTTAAAGAGCAAATTGCGGCATTAAATGATGCACCTTTAGAACTGATGCCTCAATGGTAAAATTATAATACTAACCACAAATGGATTGGAGAGAGTTACACATGATGAAGAAAATGATGGCACTGTTTGGTGCTTTGGTACTGAGTTTTTCAGTAAACGCAGCAAACTTTACAGAAGGTGATTACTATAGAGTTCTTGACCTGCCTGAGTCAAAAACACCAACAGTAAATGAATTTTTCTCTTTCTACTGCCCGCACTGCAGTAGCTTCGAACCTCTTATTCAGGGTTTAAAGAAAACACTGCCTGACAATGCGACGTTTAAGAAAACTCACGTTTCATTTATGGGTGGACCAATGGGTTTATCAATGAGTAAAGCCTATGCAACCATGGTTTCTCTGGGTGTAGAAGATAAAATGGTTCCTGTTTTCTTTAACCGTATTCATACTATGAATAAGCCGCCACGTAACGAAAAAGAAATTCGCCAGATCTTCTTAGATGAAGGCGTAAATGCAAATGACTTCGATGGTACTTACAATAGTTTTGCAATTAACTCCATGGTTAACCGTTTTGATAAAGCATTTCAAGACAGCGGATTAACAGGCGTTCCAGCGGTTATTGTTAACAACAAATACCTTGTTGAAACAGGTAAAGTTCAAAGTGCTGAAGAATACTACGAGTTAGTAAACTGGCTACTAAAGAAATAAGACACAAAAAAGGGAGCGATAATTCGCTCCCTTTTTTTATTCTTTATTTTTTAGAACACCTTGTAGATATTCGTCCTTCTCTTTCCATAAGTCATTTACCCACTTATGAAAGCCACGCTTAAAGGCCTTATCGCCAAAGTAGTCTCCATTTACCTTTTCATCATTAGGATGCAAATTAATACGAACAACGACTTTAGTTAATTTCCCTTGCAACATATCGATAAATGGCGAATTTTGGTTCTCTGGATACGCAAGCGTCACATCAACAATACCATCAAATAATTCTCCCATCGCAGATAACGTAAAAGCAATACCGCCAATCTTAGGCTTAAATAAATGCTGATAAGGCGTTCGAGCTTCCAGTAATTTTTCAGGCGTTGCACGAGTCCCTTCAACAAAGTTAACCACGGTTGTTGGTACTGCTCGGAAGTTTTCACACGACTTCTTTATCGCATTAAAATCATCTTCACGACGCTCAGGATCTCGGCGCATGAATGGCATATCAGCCCCCCAACATGCCAAACCGACAAAAGGGACATAAAGTAATTCATACTTTAAAAAGAACTTAGTCATTGGGATCTTATCTTTCATTACTGAAGATAAAATCACGATATCAGCCCAACTAACATGATTCGAAAGCAATAAATACCACTTATCTTGAGATAAGCTTTCACCACCTTCAATTTTCCACTCTATCGTATTATTAATATTAAGCATCCATAGGTTTAGTGTTGCCCAACCCCATAATGTTTTGTTTGCCATAGATACTGTGATTTTTTTTACGATAGCAACAGGAAGAAGTAACTTAATCACAGCAAAAAAGCTGATAATTAAAGAGGTTAACGCTGTATTAAGCATAACAAGCAAAACACTGATAACCAGTCGAATATTAGCAAACATAGGATTCTTCATTTATTAACAGAGTGAAAATTGCGCATATAATAACAAGCCTCACTTAATATTGTTAATAAGTTTTATCCGTATCAGCATAAGTGACCTTAAACTGCTTGTGCTGTCAGTTGCTTTAAAAGCCTATCCATGGCGCGATAACCTACCGCTTCGGCTAAATGAATACGTTGAATATGTTCTTCATTCGCTAAATCAGCAATCGTTCTCGCTACTTTAATAATCCGATGATAAGCACGAATAGAAAGGCCTAACTGATGTAACGTATTCTCTAAAAAAGCCGCATCATCTTTATGTAATGGGCAATACTGTTCTATTTCTCGACTACCCAATAAAGCATTAATTTTATTACTGCGTTTAAGCATTCGCATTCGAGCTAAAATCACTCTTTCTTTCACGGTTTGAGTTGATTCTCCCCTATCTCCCCCTTCCGTTAAGGTTCCTTTAGGTAATAAAGGGATCTCTAGTGACATATCAAAGCGATCAAGCAGCGGACCTGATATACGATTTAAGTAGCGCAAAATAAGCTGCGGATTAGTACGAGTTTGATTACCTTCGTAATAGCCCGTAGGACTTGGATTTAATGCACCTACTAATTGAAAACGAGCAGGAAACCGTGTCTTACTTGCTGCACGAGAAATGACAATTTCGCCTGACTCTAAAGGCTCACGCAATGAATCGAGTACTTTTCTCTCAAATTCCGGCATTTCATCTAAAAATAGAATTCCATTATGGGCTAACGAGATCTCTCCCGGTCTTGGTATCGAACCACCACCAACTAACGCGGCCATAGAGCTAGAGTGATGCGGAGAACGAAAGGGACGCGATCGCCAATTAGACTCTGTAATATTTTGATGAGTTAATGAAGCCACAGCCGCAGTTTCTAACGCCTCATCATTGGTCATCTCGGGCAATAAATCACTCATGCGAGAAGCCAGCATGGTTTTACCTGTCCCAGGAGGACCGAGATACAATAAATTATGACCTCCTGCAGCGGCAATTTCTAACGCTCGTTTACCTTGTTGTTGGCCAATAATATCTTGTAAATCTCGTTCCATTACCTCCACTTCTTGTTCTATTTTTTCAGACGTTAATAATCCAAGTTGCTGCTGCCCACAAAGGAACCCGCACACCGATAACAAATGAGGGGCTGATTTATGGATATCTTTTCCAACCAAAGCAGCTTGATCGCCATTTTCATCAGGAACCACTAAGCACCGATTAGATTTTAAGGAGGCTAAAGCTGCGGGTAACACGCCTTTTACTCGACGCAACTCACCAGAAAGAGCAAGCTCTCCCACGAACTCATGTCCATCCAATTTCGTTTCTGGTATTTGATCTGAAGCAGCAAGAATGCCAAGCGCAATCGGAAGATCAAACCGCCCTCCCTCTTTGGGTAAATCCGCCGGAGCCAAGTTCACCGTGATCCGCTTTGATGGGAACTCAAAATTGGCATTAATAATGGCGCTTCTTACCCTATCTTTCGCTTCTTTTACCGTAGTTTCAGGTAATCCAACTAAACTAAATCCCGGCATTCCATTACTGATATGAACTTCAACCGTTACTTCTGGCGCTTCTACACCGACACACGCTCGACTGTGTATGATTGCTAATCCCATTTCCCTACCCAATGATTTATAAAGCGACTATTTCGACGCTTTTTATTAATTTGTTATATATAAGCGCTAAATGGACGAGAATTGTGAATAAAATAAGAGTTTTTTCTTGTCATGAGAGCCATGTCTGTGTTACCACTAAGTTAATGTAACGAATTATCAAAAAAAACACGCTTACGGACAGATTAAATGACTTTTGTTGCTCAACTGAATATTCTAATTATTAACATTCTCGTGGTGATTCTAGTCACCGCGCGGGGATGAGTGAGCAAAAAGTCGCAATAGCAACGCACACTTAAAACCCCCAAGCTTACAAGCAAGGGGGTTTTTTTATAGATTCAGGAAGAAATGGGAGCACATGATGTGCAAGAATAGAGAAACAACCACTCACGCAGGGAGCGATAGTGTATGAATGGCTCACAGTTAGTAGTAAAAGCCTTAAGAGATGAAGGAATAAAAACGGTCTTTGGGTATCCGGGTGGCGCAATAATGCCTATTTATGATGCGCTGTACGATGGTGGTGTAGAACATATCTTATGCCGTCATGAGCAAGGTGCAGCAATGGCAGCTATCGGAATGGCTCGCTCAACAAAAGACGTGGCTGTTTGTTTAGCGACTTCTGGACCAGGTGCTACTAACCTCATTACTGGCCTTGCTGATGCCATGCTTGATTCCATTCCTCTTGTCGCTATTACTGGTCAAGTTGCCAGTCATTTAATCGGTACTGATGCTTTCCAAGAAATGGATGTCATCGGGATGTCTCTCTCTTGTACTAAACACAGCTACCTTGTTACTGATATCAATGAACTCGCCCCGGTTATTGCAGAAGCGTTTGAAGTGGCTAAAACAGGTCGTCCTGGCCCGGTTCTTATTGATATAGCAAAAGATGTTCAGGTTGCTGAAGCGCCTGTAACGACGCTTCCTCACTTTCAACCACCAGCAATTCCTGTTGCATCACCAGAGAGTATTGAAGCTGCTGAAGCGATACTAAAAAACAGTGCTAAACCAGTATTATATGTTGGTGGTGGTGTGCAACTTGCTCATGCTACTGATTCTGTTCGTGAATTTTTACGTCACAATCCAATGCCTTCTGTTAGTACGCTTAAAGGGTTAGGGTCAATTGAGCGTCATGACCCATACTATTTAGGCATGGTAGGAATGCACGGAACTAAGGCTGCTAACCTTGTCGTTCAAGAGTCCGATCTATTGATTGTTGTCGGTGCTCGTTTTGATGATCGTGTAACAGGAAAGCTAGAAAGCTTCGCTCCCCACGCCAAAGTCATTCATATCGATATTGATGCTGCAGAGTTCAATAAACTTCGTCACGCTCACTCCACATTACGTGGCGATATTAATGCCATCTTACCGCAGTTAAATACTTCTCAAGATTTAACGCCTTGGTTAGTTCATGTCTCAGCGCTGCGTACTGAATTTAAATGGCGTTATGATCATCCCGGTGAACTAATCTACGCTCCGCTGTTATTAAAGCAATTATCTGACATGATGCCAGATAGCTCAATTGTCGCTACCGATGTTGGACAGCACCAAATGTGGGCAGCGCAACATATTCAACCACGTGCTCCTGAGAATTACTTAACTTCTGCCGGTCTAGGCACCATGGGTTTTGGCTTACCAGCGGCAATGGGCGCTAAAGTGGCTCGACCCGATGATCAATCCATTCTGATCTCAGGCGATGGTTCGTTCATGATGAATATTCAAGAACTTGGAACCATCAAACGCAAACAAATTCCCGTAAAAATGGTACTGCTCAATAACCAACGTCTAGGTATGGTTCGCCAATGGCAGTCACTATTTTTTGATGGTCGCCACAGTGAGACGATTCTAGATGATAACCCTGA
>JAAGZR010000246.1 GCA_024206155.1 Aliivibrio sp. | reverse complement strand
CAGAGCTTTTAGCTATATAAGTTGAGATTTCCTGACTCAATATTAAACGATTGCCTCCACAATCAGCGGTAAATTCCGTAATCTGCCGCTGTCTTGTTTGCTTGGACACATTGCTTTAAACGAATATTTAAATAACTATTATTCTGAATGTCGAGTTATTGGCCTGAAATTATCTTCTCAGGCACATAACCATGCTGCAAAATTTAATATGCACAAACCTCAAAGTCAGAACCTACCCAGCAAGCTGGATCTTGCTGACGTCTTTTTGCAGGACCCCACCTGCTGTTAACTCCATCAATTGTCAACCCCCGAACTTCTGCGACCCCTAGCGATAATACATAAACGCTTACGTCTGTGATTGAAGGCAATATTTCGCCATCAGTTTTTCTAATTGTGAAACTTCCTTTTTCATCTTGATCAAACAAACAACTTCCTGAATACCGCGGAGTACTCAAACCATCTGCACCTCTTAAAATGCATTTAGCACGCTTTTCATTGGCGTAAATCGGATTCAAAATCAACAGGGATGTAGC
The DNA here is from genome assembly GCA_024206155.1 of Aliivibrio sp. Taxonomy (GTDB): domain Bacteria; phylum Pseudomonadota; class Gammaproteobacteria; order Enterobacterales; family Vibrionaceae; genus Aliivibrio. Next base: position 259 of record JAAGZR010000246.1, on the reverse strand, counting down.
TAGAAATCAGATTAGATTAACTAGATTCATTTGTGTTTTGTGAATTGTGAGTTGTTGAGTCGTTTTTTTCATGTGGATTCAGACGTCGATAGCGTTGTGATGCAGCATCCGTTGATTTGCAAAAGCAGTACGGGCGAAAATGATCACGTAATCTGTGAACAACGGCTTCGCAACTCAACCTGACCGTTGATGCCGATGTCTTTCAACTCTCCTGTCTTGATGTTGAGTTCAGTCCAGCTGTTGGCTTTTCCTTCTCGAT
>JAAGZR010000245.1 GCA_024206155.1 Aliivibrio sp. | reverse complement strand
TTGCTCAATCATGGAGCTAGCTGATGATATTGCTTATGGTGTTCATGATTTAGAAGATGCAATAGTGATGGGGATTGTCACTCGTAACCAATGGCAAGAATCTGTAGCAAGTAAACTTGCCGAGTGTGGTGATGAATGGTTCGAAGCCAATATTGAAACGATCAGTGATAAGCTGTTTTCAGGTCTTCAATATCAACGTAAAGATGGGATTGGCAGTATTGTAAATGCGCTATTAACATCAATTAGTATTAAAAAAACCACATTTGAGGAAGAGCCTGAATTCGAATCAGAATTGCTGCGTTGGAATGCATATTTAAGCCCGTCCATGACTTATGCCTTAGAAGTGCTTAAAAAGTTTGTAGGTCAATACGTCATTCATAACTCTGAAATGCAGCGAATTGAATACAAAGGCCAACAGATTGTGATGGAAATTTTTGATGCACTTAATTCAGATCCTGAACGTTTATTACCAGAGAATGATAAACGAGAGTGGCAAGAGGCAATGATGTCTGGAAGTAATGCGCATCGAGTGATTGCTGACTATATTGCCGGTATGACCGATGGTTATGCTCAGCGTTTATTTAATCAGCTTTTTGTTCCTATTTAATCGAATATTGGACAATAAAAGAACTACTCTGAACGGTAGTTCTTTTGATACACCCCTTCCGGCATTTGGCTAATATGAAATTCTATCATGTTGTCAAAAGCCGTTAGAATCGAACCAAATTTATCAGCAGTTTCTGATACTGTCGATTCATTATCTAATTGACTGAGTACATGGTAACCTGCTTCTGCTGTTGATAACGCGTTGTCTTTTGGCGCTTTTCGAATACGATAATTACCAGATAACTCAGTATCAAGATGCACCTTGGGTAATGAATGCAGATTCGTCGAAAGCTGCCACATCTTATAGGCTTTCTTCCACGTCCCATCCAATAAAATTACACGCTGTTTTTTCTCTGATGTATTCGATGCCGATGAAATCACCTGACTTGTGTTGTCTAAAAAAAGAACTTGGTGCTGATAATTATCATCGCTTAATAATTGGTTTAATTCAGAATGCTCAGTAAAATTCTCACCGATAAAAGTGCGGCAATTTACCAAACTTAACGATAAGATCTTTGCTGTCCCCAATGGTCGCTTAGCTTCTGTGGGATGCTGTAGTATGATGAGTTCAACCTCAGTAGAGATCGGTGTTATCCACTCACAGATACACGCTTTTTTTGTTTTTAGACATTGAAGACAGAATCGAATCACAAGGAACCTTTGATTTGTTTAAATTACTCTTTCCCATTTTAGTCGTGCTCGGTCTTGCACAACTGACTCCGGTATCAGATTTTTTTGTTTGGGACAGAAGCTTAATTCTACAAGGGG
>JAAGZR010000021.1 GCA_024206155.1 Aliivibrio sp. | reverse complement strand
GCATTTGATTTTTTTGTTTTACTGAACTTGTTTTTTAGTTGATATTTATTCCATGGAAGAGATTTAAATAAACTCTTTTAATTAAACTAGACAGGAAAAATATAAATAGAGTGTATTTATGAAAATTAACCTAACTTTTAATGTGGATGTAGCGGCAAGACAACGTATAAATACTATTTTAGATGAATTCAAACACTTCTATGTTTCATTTTCTGGAGGAAAAGATTCTGGTGTACTTTTAAATTTGATTATTGATGAATCCAGAAAGAGAAATCGCTTACCTGTCGATGTATTGATTATAGATTTAGAGGCTCAGTATAAAAATACTATTGAATATATAGAGGAAATGGTCTCAAAAAAGGAAATAAATGCGTTTTGGATTTGTCTTCCTCTTAGTTTAAGAAATTCAGTTTCACAATTTCAGCCTAAATGGATCTGTTGGGACCCATTTTTTCAGTATAAATGGTTACGAGAATTACCAAAAAATAATTCAGTAATAAAAGATATGACTTATTTTCCTTTTTATAAATTTGGTATGGAGTTTGAAGAATTTGTTTTTGAATTTTCTAAATGGTATTCCTTAATGAAAAACTCACAATGTGCCTGTTTTATTGCCATACGTGCTGATGAATCATTAAATAGATATAGAACAATTAAAAATAAGCATAAGAGTAAATATCTTAATTTCAAATGGACAACCAAGGTTACTGAAAATGTTTATCATGCTTATCCAATATACGATTGGAAAGTGACTGACATTTGGATAGCTAATGGAAAATATCAATATTTGTATAATAAAATTTATGACTTGATGCATATGGCTGGAGTTTCATTATCTCAGCAACGCTTATGTCAACCTTTTGGAGACGACCAAAGGAAAAGCTTATGGTTATATCAAATACTAGAGTTTGATACATGGCAAAAGCTTGTAGAGCGTGTAGAAGGATGCAATTTTGGTGCTAGGTATAGTAAAAGCCAAGGTAGAATTTTAGGCTATTATAAATTTGATTTGCCAGATGGATATACTTACAAATCTTATAGTAAATACCTGTTAAAAACTATGCCACCAGATTTAGAAAAACATTATAGAACAAGGATATTTCAATTTTTATATTGGTGGAGAAAAAATAAAATCAAGACAGGTATTTATTCAATCCCTGATTTTAGTGATAAGAAATTAGAATCTGCTAAAAAAATACCAAGCTGGCGAAGAATATGTAAGGTTTTAATAAAAAATGATTATTGGTGTTATGGCTTATCGTTTGGTCAGAATAAAAGATTAACAAATTCATATATAGAAACTTATGAAGATTATATTACTGGAAGAGGTTATGTATGAATGAACTTGAAGAGTTATTGGTTATTATAAATCAAATTAAAAGTATAAAAACATCACATTTAAACATTAAATTTCGGGTTGATTTATTTAATCAGCTATCAGACATAGCCTACAGAATTATTGATATTTCACATCCAATTTTAAATGTTAAATTAATAAGTTCCAGTTCAATTAAAAATAATGATTACAATCCTAATGTTATGGCACCTCCTGAGTATAAGTTATTAAAACAATCAATTAAAAAAGATGGTTTAACTATGCCAATAGTCGTATCTAAAAATGATAATGAACTATATAACATAATTGACGGTTCACACAGAGTTAAAATTATAAAGAATAATCTTAATATTAAAAACTCATTTCACAGCTATATTCCAACTATTATTTTAACAAAAAATAATAACGATAGTATGGCATCATCAGTTAGACATAATATTGCAAGAGGTGTGCATCAAGTTGAGTTAACTTCAAACTTAATAATTAAATTAAAACAGTCATCATGGACTAATGAAAAAATATGCCAGGAACTAGGAATGGAACCTGATGAAGTATTAAGAATGCAACAAATTACAGGGTTAGCTCATGCGTATAAAGATGAAGATTTTTCTTTTGCATGGAGATAATAAATATGGAGATTCATATGATTAAGAAATTATTAATATCTAGCATTTTAATAGCATTACCTAAATACGCCATAGCAGCTGATATACCAATAATAAACAAACCGTATAAAAATAGTGATTCTGGTTTACTGGCAACTAGAGGTTCTCTTAACAATGTAGTAGATAGAGTTAATGAAAATTTTAACGCGGTAAGCGATAATTTAACAGCCGCAGGTAGTGCTATCCAATCAAACCATGAGGCAATAGTCGCAGCTCATGCGAGCAATGCTGCTACCTCTGCAAGCTTGGATAATGTGAAGCAACTTAGCAAACTGGCAACGTTTGGTACTGTGGTTAATGCTCAAAATACAGTAGCAACAAATAATGCAATTCAAGCGGTAAGCGATAATTTAACAGCCACAGGTAGAGCTATCCAGTCAAACCATGAGGCAATAGTCGCAGCTCAAGCGAGCAATGCTGCTACCTCTGCAAGCTTGGAGCATGATATTAATGCAGTAAAAGATGATTTAAACAAAGTTGGAGAAGCGATTCAAGCAAAACACGATGCATTAGCGAATAGCTCATATACTAATGACTGGAATAATATGTTTAAAGATTCTATCAATAATCTTCAATCTCAAATTGATAAAAATAGAAAATTATCATCAAGAGGTATTGCCGGAGTTGCTGCAATGACAAATATCCCGACATTAACCGATGGCTCATTTTCAATTGGCATGGGTTATGGCTATTTTGATGGTCAAGATGCGTATGCTTTGGGTATTTCAAAGTCTTTTGAATCAGGGATTGCAGTAAAAACATCATTAGCAACTGCCGGCTCAAATGATACGACATTTGGTGTAGGTGCAAGCTACAGCTTTAGATAATAATACTCATTTTATTCCAACCTAAAAAAGCCTGATACTAACCATTGAGTATCAGGCTTAAATCGTTACTGAATAACATTATTTATTATTCATACTTCGTGGTTGTTACACTACACGCCTGCAGTCATGTGCATTCCATAAAATACGCCGCGCCCCATTAATTCTGATAACAAAATTAATACGAAGGCAATGATCATTGGTCCCGCCGTTATCGCTTTATTACGAATAACAGGTGCAATCCATAGTAAGAGGCCTAATGATAAAAGCACTAAACGTGTGGTTTGAATAGCCGCATACTCAGGAACAACAGCCAATGCTGATGTTGCGCTTGTTTGTACTTCACCAAGATGTACAGACAGTAGCATTACGCTAATAACCACGGCAAATAAACCAATAAGACCCATTACTGACAATGCTTTGTCTGTGCATGCTTTATTGTTATTCGATAACGCAAGCAGTGTGTGCGCTAAAGCAAAACCACTCACGACCATTGTTAAAATAAAGGCCGCAGGAGTTAAGCTTGTGTACCACGTTGGCACGGTATCAATCATGTAAACCATGATCATTGAGTACATAAATGCGACACCAACGATCATTGCGCCAATAAGTAAACCTTTACGTAGGGCTTGATTGCCTTTGTTTAGTACAGACAGTAACCAAAATAATCCCCCCAATGCAAAGAATCCGCTACCTGATGCTATTTCATTTGATAGCCATGAGCTACCCAGCATATTAAGCGCGTTCATTGCTCGAAAAGGACTGCCTAAGTGCATCACAGAGGCAAGAAAACCCAATCCCATGATAGCCCAAAGTCCAAACATGGCTTTATGAAGACGATCTTCTGCGTCCGAAGACAATTGCTTTGTTAACATTAATGTTGCTAGCACTAAAAATGCACCAACAGAGGTTTGCGCTAAAACTGTAAATACAATTAGCGGCCATTCATGCCATGCCATATTAGACTTCCTTTGGGTTTGCCAAGTAGCCTGTGGTATCTCCACAAGGACGAGCATGGCGGTTTGGTTTGATGATAATGTTAGGTTGAGTCAGTGATGCCTTTGGTAATGGGGCAACTTCAGAAACTTCACCGTATTTTTCACGCAACTCGTCCATTGGACCAAATTCAAGAGCACGTAATGGGCAAGAGTCAACACAGATTGGTTGTAGGCCTTCAGCCACTCGCTCATAACAGCCATCACACTTGGTCATGTGGCCTTTTTCTGCGTTGTATTGTGGTGCGCCGTAAGGACACGCCATACCACAATACTGACAGCCGATGCATTTTTCAGTATCAACAACCACAAAGCCATCTTCTTCACGCTTATGCATTGCACCACTTGGGCACACTTTAGTACACGCGGGTTTTGTACAATGATTACACGCCATTGATACGTAATAAGAAAATACATCTTGGCGCCATGTGCCGTTATCTTCTACCCAGTTGCCACCGGCGTATTCATATACTCGACGAAAGTTAACACCAACATCTAAGTCTTTGTTGTCTTTACAAGAAAGCTGACAAGTTTTACAACCAGTACACTTGCTCGAATCAATATAAAATCCGTATTGTTTCATGTTTTACCTTTATGCCTTCTTTACCGGTTGTACTTCAACTAAGTTAGTATGCTGAGGGTTACCCTTAGCCAGTGGACTTGGACGTTGTGAGGTTAATACGTTGATACAACCGCCTTTATCTACTTTATGTTTATCTGGTGCGTACCATGCACCTTCACCCAGTGCCACAACACCTGGTAAAATACGCGGGGTCACTTTTGCTGGGATGTGCATTTCACCACGCTCGTTGAAAATACGGATTAAATCACCGTTTTTAATATCTCGAGATTGTGCATCAATTGGGTTAATCCACATTTCTTGACGAGCCGCTTCTTTAATAATATCCACGTTTCCATAAGTGGAGTGACAGCGTGCTTTATAGTGGAACCCTGTTAGTTGAAGTGGGTATTGCTCACGTTTTTTCGAATCCCAACCATCAAATGTTGATACGTAAATTGGTAATGGGTGAATCACTTCATCTTCTTGCAGTTCCCATGTCGCTGCTAAGTGCGCTAAACGCTCAGAATAAATTTCAATTTTCCCTGATGGCGTTGTAAGCGGGTTCTTCTCTGGATTTTCACGGAAATCTTTATATGCGACAAAGTGCTCATTTGGATCACGACGCTTGTAGATACCCATTTTACGCATGGTTTCAAAATCTGGCAGCGTTGGATCTTGCTCACGAGTTAAGGCGTATAAGTGACGCAGCCAACCTTCTTGATCTCGACCTTCTGTAAACTGCTCACCAACGCCCATACGTGCTGAGATCTCAGAACAAATCTCATAAATACCTTTGGCTTCAAACTGTGGCTCGATCGCTTTATCTGCAAAAATAAAGTAAGGCATATTTGCAGCCTTAGTGTCCATACAGAAATCAGCCTGCTCTGAAGTTGTTAGATCTGGCAGTACGATATCGGCGTATTTCGCAGAAGACGTCATGTGGTTATCTATAACGACAATAAGCTCACATGCGCTGTCATCTTGCAGAACTTCATGTGTTTTATTGATGTCTGAGTGTTGGTTTATTAGACAGTTACCTGCGTAGTTCCAGATCATTTTGATTGGTGAACGCAGTTTTTCTACGCCTCGAACACCATCACGAAGATCCGTCATTTCTGTTCCGCGTACAATCGCATCTGTCCATAAAAACATTGGGATAGATGCCGCTATCGGGTTAGACAATGTTGGGAAGCGCACAAAGGGGATGTTGTAATCTGATTCACGAGCGCCTGTACCACCGCCATTAATACCAACATTTCCGGTAAGCAACGCTAGCATTGCAATAGCACGAGATGCGATTTCACCATTAGCCGTACGCTGCAAACCCCAGCCCTGGAATACAGCACAAGGTTTAGTTGAGCCAATTTCACGCGCGGCTTTAATGATAATGTCCGTTGGAATGCCTGTGATCTTAGCTGCCCACTCTGGTGTTTTTTCAATGCCATCAGGGCCATCACCAAGAATGTACGATTTGTAATCACTTTTTGCAGGCGCCGAGGCTGGCAGTGTTTTCTCATCGTAGCCTACACAGTAGGTATCAAGAAACGGCTGATCAACTAAGTCTTCTTTGATCATGACATGGGCCATTGCTGCTATAAATGCCGCATCAGTACCTGGACGAATTGGGATCCATTGATCTTCACGCCCTCCCGCTGTATCTGTGTAGCGAGGGTCAATCATGATCATTCTTGCATTAGAGCGCGCTTTTGACTCCATTAAGTGATGGATCTGCCCACCACCTGACATACGAGTTTCTGCTGGGTTATTACCAAATTGAACAATAAGCTTGGTATTTTCTAAATCTGAGAATGAGTTACCTGCACCCCAACCACCATAGGTGTAATTCAACCCTTCTTTGATTTGTGCGGTTGAGTAGTCTCCGTAGTGATTTAAATAACCACCACTTAAATTCATCATTCGGGCAATAAGAGAACCCGCTGGTGGCCACGATTTGGTTACTGTGCCACCTAATGTTCCAGTGCCATAGTTTAAGTAAATCGCTTCATTACCATGCTCTTTAATGATTCGCTTCATGTTATTGGCAATTTCATCATAAGCTTCTTCCCACGAAATACGCTTAAATTTGCCTTCTCCACGAGCGCCAACACGTTTCATTGGGTATTTTAATCGGTCAGGATTATATACTCGGCGACGCATTGAACGACCACGCAAACAGGCACGCACTTGATGATTGCCGTACTCATCATCACCCGTGTTGTCGGTTTCAACCCATTTTATTTCGCCATCCACAACATGCATACGTAAAGGACAACGACTGCCACAGTTTACCGTACAAGCACTCCAGACAATTTTTTCATCTGTGACTTGCTTTGTTGCCGCTGCGACAGGAGACGATTTAAAAGGTAATGAGATCGCACTTGCTGTTGCTGCTAATCCGCCAACTGCACCAGACGATTTAATAAAATCACGCCTTGTTAGTCCTGTAGAAATCAAAGTTTTTAGTGTTTTTTTCATTAAAATAACTTCTATAACATAGTAAAAAAATAAGCACCTGCTTTTGTTGCACACTTTTTACCCCTTAAGTGATATACAAAACATTGCTTTTAATCAATTATTTAGTCATTCTCCTGTTTTATTTCTCATTAATTAATAAAAAATACGAACTAAATGACACTTTTCACATTAAATACACAATATAGAAAAGAAATTTATATAACTTTTATTATTTATTTTTATTGGCTCATACTCTGTAATTGTGCTATTTAATGCGCTTTAAATTACAAACATAATGAAATGAAACAATGCAAAATGAATCAACCATTTTTAGACTACTTGGTGGGCTACTTTTTAACTCTCCGAGCTCAGAAACAGTACAGAACACTTTAAAATCAGAATCCACCCTGGACAACACTGTTTTTAATAATTTGTTAGCTCTGATAAAGAGCAGTGATATTGATATGCTGGATGCTGATTTTTTTCAATTATTACAAGGCAGCGGTGATATGCCATCACCACCTTGGGGATCTGCTTATTTGGATAAAGAAAATGCCTTATTTGGTGCTTCGACTCTTGAGCTTCGTGAATTCATGCGCAGCAAAGCATTGGCCTGTGATACAGGTGTACGAGAGCCAGAAGACCACATTGGGTTAATGTTTATGCTTGTCTCTTT
>JAAGZR010000244.1 GCA_024206155.1 Aliivibrio sp. | reverse complement strand
GTTGTGCCTACTGCCCCACGAGCAAGAAGCAATGGCTTATTATTTCCCCATATCGAAATGCCTTTTCGTTTCACATCGGCATAGCTAATGATCAAAGACACTAATGCCCTTGCTGCTACTATCTCAAATACTGGAATGCCGTAATTGCTCACGTATTTTACGCATGCTGACATGAGCGCAAATCCAAGCGCAGAAAGAAACATAAATCTAACCCCTGTCGGGATCAGTGAAAAAGAAAAAGTAGGCATAACAACATCAACCAAGTTTAGAAGGTAATGAATGATAGCCTAATTTACTCGCAGCACCCAAAGCTCTTATATTAATCACATCGACATTCAGGCTCTATTCCAAATATCTGCTCTCCCCACAATGGATTATTACATTTTGTTATTAAAATAATAAATAATCATAATTTCATGTAACTCTCTTTTTTGTATATATTACTCCCATACAAAATAACAACAGTTAGTTAGGCAAGGGGAAGTACCATGACAAATGCACTATTTCAACCAATGCAACTGGGTAACCTTACGCTTAAAAACCGTATTGTTATGCCACCAATGACCCGCTCTCGCGCTACCCAGCCAGGTAATTTGGCAAACGATATGATGGCGCAATACTACGCACAACGAGCAAGTGCGGGGCTTATCATTGCTGAGGGTACTCAAATTTCAGAGATGGGCCAAGGTTATGCATGGACTCCGGGTATCTACTCTAAAGAACAAATAGCAGGTTGGAAAAAAGTCACTGACGCTGTGCACGCAAAAGGTGGTGCTATTTTTGCTCAACTTTGGCACGTTGGCCGTGTTACTCACCCTGACAATATTGGTGGACAACAGCCTATTTCATCTTCTGCACTAAAAGCAGAAAACGTAAAAGTGTTTATTGATAATGGCACTGACGCACCGGGTTTTGTGGATGTGGTTGAACCTCGTGAAATGACAAAACAAGACATTGCTGATGTTGTTGCAGAGTATCGTCAAGCGGCACTAAATGCAGTAGAAGCCGGTTTCGATGGTATTGAGCTTCATGCTGCAAATGGTTATTTAATTAACCAATTTATTGATTCTGAAGCCAATAATCGTACCGATGAATATGGTGGCTCAATCGAAAATCGTCTGCGCTTTTTAGGCGAAGTGGTTGAGGCAATGACTGACGCTATTGGTCATGACCGTGTCGGCGTTCGTCTTGCTCCGTTTACCTCATTAAATGGTACGGTTGATAAGACGCCAACAGAAACCTACACCGCTGCCGCTGTGTTGTTAAATAAACTCAATGTGGTTTATATGCACATTGCTGAAGTCGATTGGGACGATGCTCCAGATACACCTGCAGAATTTAAAGAAGCGATTCGTGATGCATTCAAAGGCACTATTATTTATGCAGGTCGTTACAATACCGAGAAAGCCGAGAACGCATTAACCAGCGGTTTAGCAAATATGGTCAGCTTTGGGCGTCCATTTATTTCTAACCCTGATTTACCGACTCGTATTAAACACGGTTATCCTCTAGCGCAACATGATCCAAATACGTTATTTGGCGGTGCAGAGCAAGGCTTAACAGATTACCCTGAGTATCAAGCATAATTACTCAATAGTTAGAGTTCAAAAATAAATCATATAGCCCTGCTTATTTAAGTGGGGTTATTTTTTATATCACGTAATATTGCCTTTCTTCTTTTTATATTCAGAGTATATGTCTATGCGTGGAGTCCTTTATCTGGTTATGGCTACCATTCTTGCCGCAATTGGCTGGGGTGCATCAAAAATGGTCGTCATGACGATTCCCGGCGATATTTTTATTGGCACACGATTTCTGCTCGCAAGTTTGGTGCTTCTTCCTTTTTGTTATAAACAACTTCGCAGCTTAACCATCAAACAAGGCGTTGCACTTACTGGCGTTGGTTTAGTACTATCGCTTGCTCTGCAAGTCTGGGTGTATGCTGTTGCTATCACTTCGTCATTAGCAGAAGGCGCATTTATTATGAGTTTAGCCATGCTAATTGCTCCTTTGATTGCCTGGATTCTATTTCGTCAAAAACCCAATAAAGCCTTTTGGTTAGCCTTACCTATTTCTATTTTTGGTATGATGTTATTAACACTAGGAAATGGTTGGAAAATGGAACCAAGCCAACTTGGGTTTATGCTCTCCTCTCTTTTATTGTCATTACACTTTGTATTAAACAAGCGTGTTATTGGTTCTATCACACCGTTATTATCCATTTGCGTTCAAATGTTTGTTGTGGGAATTAGCGGCTGTTTATATGCATCATTCAATTCACATGCGCCATTTGAACTCACAGAGCATGTTATTTTTTGGTTTTTAATCTCAACCATTGTGGCAACGGCCATTCGTTATCTCGCTCAAACCCTTGGGCAATTTTCAGTAGAAATAGAAACCGCCTCTCTAATTATGATCTTAGAGCCTATCTGGACATTACTGATCAGTGTTACCTTACTTAATGAAGTGCTAGAAACGCAAAAAATGTTCGGTGGTGGCGCCATTATTTTATCTCTGTTGCTTTATATTAAACTGTCACGAAGGCTCAGGTAGGTGATTCATTGATAATTTATCAATGCATTTTTCAGAGATATGCGATGGTGCTATACAAGTGTATCCATCAGACATAAAAAAGCCGAGTGAACCTCTCACTCGGCTTTAGGTTTTTAATATGCACTTAAAACATTACTTTCTTATTTGCCTTTAACTTTACTCTTCAAGTTTTGCATAAAGGTTTTAAAGTGTGGCATAAAATCAGCAAACAATTCATGTTTACGGTTTGCCATCATCACAGGACCTAATAAACGCAATGCTACGCCTACCTTTGTTGCTGTTTCTGGTTCTAAGCCACTCTTTTGTTTTAGGTTATCGACAATAGTAAATACATCTTCACGATCTTGAAATTCAAACGCCATTGTTTGAGCTGTTTCTTGCTCTGGTGTTATCTCTTCAATGGTCACTCGGTAACACTTATCTTTTCTAATTTTAGGGATCATAGTTCTACCTTCTAATAATCTTAATTGCATCATGATTAACAGCAAACCGATTTGAACTTCCTCTTGAAAGAACGCTCAATTAAGTTGATAATATCAACTATATATTTTTAGTTGATAAAGTCAACCAATTTTAATGGTAATATTTATGTCTGATAGAAAATCATTAGATAGTTTGTTCACGTTAGTGCATACGTTAAAGCGTAATTTGCATGATCAAATTGAAGAACTTCATCTTGGGATCACACCTATGCATGTACGAGTTATCAAGATCATTAACCACAAACCGCACTGCACAGCCGTTGATATTGCTAACTATTTAAATAGAGATAAAGCTCAGGTAACACGCCTTCTAAGCAGTTTACTTACACAAGAGCTCATCATTAAAGAACCAAACCCTGAAGATAAACGCAGCCAATGCCTTCGCATCACGGAAAGCGGCAAAGAGAATATGAAAAAAATATCAGGAATTGATAACAAGATGTTTGAAAAGATGTCGAAGGATCTTTCAGAGGCAGAAATC
>JAAGZR010000020.1 GCA_024206155.1 Aliivibrio sp. | reverse complement strand
TCAATGCCACCATTAGTGGGAGAAGCCTCTAATTACAGCTTTGATGAAGCCATTGTCATCATAAAAGACGCTTTTGCTGGTGTGTCTCAAGAGATGGCAGATTTTGTTGATTTGATGGTTAAAAATGGCTGGATTGATGCCGCACCACAAGAAACTAAACGTCTTGGCGCTTATTGTACTAAATTTGCAGATTCTCGTACGCCACTAGTCTTTATGACTTGGGGTAACAGCATGTCAGATGTATTAACGCTTGCGCATGAGTTAGGTCACGCCTTCCATAACTGGGTAATGCGAGATATGCCATTATGCAAAACAAAATACCCAATGACCTTGGCAGAGACCGCGTCAATTTTTGCAGAAAACGTTGTTCGTGATGCATTACTGGCTAAAGCAAAAACCAAAGAAGATAAAATCGAAATGCTATGGGAAGAGTTATCTTCGGCACTCGCATTAACCATTAATATTCCTGTTCGCTATGAGTTTGAAAAAGCATTTTATGAGCGACGTGCAACGAAAGAGCTTGGGCCAACTCAACTGTCTGACTTAATGTGCAAGACGTGGTCAGAATGGTATGGTGACTCAATGTCTGAGCCCGATCCCATGTTCTGGGCAAGTAAGCTTCACTTCAGTATTCCTGAAGTTAGTTTTTATAATTACCCATATTTATTTGGTTACTTATTCAGTATTGGTGTTTATGCACAAAGAGAGGCAAAAGGAGAGAGTTTCTACCAAGATTACGTCAGTTTATTGCGTGATACAGGCTCTATGCGAGCAGAAGAGGTGGTTAAAAAGCATTTACAGATGGATTTAACCAAAGAAGATTTTTGGCAACAGAGCTTAGACAGAGTAAGTCAACAAATTGATGAATTTGAGCGATTAGTCAGCTAATTTTAAACTAGAGACTAACGAAAAATATAACTGAGAATAATAAAAAGCGCCTCACTGATAACAGCAGAAGCGCTTTTTTTATATCTATCAAACAGTGCTGTTTTTTAGATAATTAATATAAAAGAATTAGGATTAGTCACGGAAGTTTGTGAACTGGAAAGGCTGACCAAAGTCACCTTCACGTACAAGTGCCATTGCAGCTTGTAGATCGTCACGATTCTTACCAGTAATACGAAGTTGCTCGCCTTGAATTGCAGCTTGAACTTTAATTTTTGATGCTTTGATTTCTTTTACTAATTTCTTAGCGATAAGTGTATCAACACCTTGTTTAAAGTCGATGTCTTGATAAAAGTTTTTACCAGAGTGAACGGCGTCTTTGATCTCCATTGCACGAGCATCAACACCACGTTTTGCAAGGTTACCACGTAAAATATCTACTAATTGAGACAGTTGGAAGTCATCTTCCGCTTTAATTTTGATGTTTTCGCCTTTTAATTCAAAGCTAGCATCAACGCCACGAAAATCGAAACGAGTAGCTAATTCACGAGTCGCATTGTCTACCGCATTTTTTAGTTCAACATTATCAACTTCAGAAACGATATCAAAAGCAGGCATAGTTTTAATCCTTAAATTAACGAGATGTTTTAATTGTGTTTGATAACATGTCTAACATAGTCACGGTATCTTCCCAGCTTAGGCATGGGTCAGTAATTGATTGGCCATAAGTCAGGTTATTTAAATCAGTCATTGGTTGGTTGCCTTCAATAATGAAGCTTTCGGCCATAATACCAACCACTTTATTGCTACCAGACTCGATTTGAGCGCAAATATCTTTGGCTACATCAAGTTGGCGACGGTGTTTTTTCTCACAGTTTGCGTGGCTGAAGTCTACAATCAGATGAGGCGGTAAATCAACGTCCGCTAAGCGTTGACACGCATCCGTTACCGAATCAATATCAAAGTTAGGCTTATCGTTACCACCACGTAAGATAACGTGACCAAAAGGGTTACCAGCAGTACGGTAAACCGTCATACGACCTTGCTTGTCTGGAGAGTAGAAAAAGTGAGAAGCTTTTGCAGCACGAATCGCATCCATTGCTATTTGTACATTGCCATTTGTGCCGTTTTTAAAGCCAACAGGGCAAGATAGGGCAGAAGCCATTTCACGGTGAATTTGAGACTCAGTCGTACGAGCGCCAACAGCACCCCAAGTGATTAAGTCAGCAATATATTGACCCGTGATCATATCTAAAAACTCAGTCGCCGTAGCTAAACCCAGTTTGTTGATATCAAGCAGGAGCTTACGCGCTTTATGAAGACCAGCTTCAAGTGCATAACTGCCATCTAAGTTAGGATCGGTAATTAAGCCTTTCCAGCCCACAATGGTACGCGGTTTTTCAAAATAAGTGCGCATAACGATGAAAAGTTCATCTTTATACTGATCTTGTAAAGTGACTAAGCGTTGTGCGTAATCTAAAGCTGCATCTGTATCATGAACAGAGCATGGCCCCACAACGACTAAAAGACGTTTATCTTTGCCAGTTAAAATCGCTTCAACCTGTGCGCGAGAGTGCTCAATATGTTCAGCAACCTCATCTGTAATTGGGTGAGCAGTCGTAAGCTCAGCAGGAGTTGGCATAGGGCCTAATGGTTGAGTACGAAGTTCATCTGTTTGAAATGGCATAGTTTCGCCTGTTAATTCTTTAATACACAAGGATAAGATAACGGAAAATCAAGGGGGATGAAACCCAAAATTTTTGTATAGCGCAAGAAGAGTAAAGAAAAGTTAACGTATTGTATCTTTTAGACTTGAGTTGTTGCTCATGTATCGGTATGTTCAACATAAATAACATTAAATAATGAAACCGACTTATTGAGTTCATTGGAGCAAGCATGACAGATACAATTTTACCAACGCTAACTCGTGTGGCAAGTTTACCTTCTTATCAGTCTCAAACCGATTCAGAAGCTACTTTGTATGTTTCTATTGCCGGGTTAATCCAAGAGCATTTGTTTTATCACCCAAAAGCCGTTATTAAAACACCAAAAATGAGCGATATTGATGCGCAAAGTTTAGCCATTATTATTGAAGGGGCAGTAGATGGTAAAACACATTTTGTGGATACTTTAGCTAATGAGATCCTAGCGAATATCAAAGAATCAACAAAAAAAGTGAAAATTTCGTTCTCAGACGCTGACAGTGCTGCGTTTTCAGGGTTACTGGGAGGCCAGCTAGAAGCACATGAAGAAAACCCAAAAATGGGCGTTCGTGGTGTTACTCGCTTTGCCTCTGATGCGAGTACAGAGCAATTTGCCTTAGAGTGTGAAGTGATTAAAAAAGTCATCACAGCGACAACAGCAAGTGTGCAAATTGTGGTGCCATTTGTGCGTAATTTAAGTGATGCAGCAACCATTATTGACCGGTTAGCGATTCAAGGTTTACCACGTGGCTTAAATGGTTTACAAGTTCACTTTGTGTGTGATGTACCTGCCGCGGCTTTAATGGCAGATAAATTACTGCAGTACTTTGACGGCTTAATTATTAATGTAGACACATTGACGCAATTTACATTAGGCGTAGATAAACAAAATGAAGCGCTAGAGCATCACTTTGATCCACAAAACGAAGTTGTGCTTCATCTTGTGGGTAACGCAATTCAAGCAGCAAATAAAGCGAACAAGCCAGTGTTAACAACCATTGATGAATTGGCTCAAAACCCGCGCATTCAAGAGTTGTTAGAGCAACTGACAGCGACAGAGGTTGTAGTTACCGCGTAACGATAATTGACTACCGTTAAGATACCAAAAAACGCTTTTAGGTGATTAAACCTAAAAGCGTTTTTTTATTGTTTGAATTTAATTAGTGTTACTTATCGATAGCAATTTTTTCAATATCGATAATTTTTGAGCGGTTTACAATGATCTTCCAACGATGCAATTTAGTACTGTAATCATCCATAGTTTCACGTACGATTAAATTAATTAAGTGGCGTTTTTCAACCGATTCTTTACTTACTTGCCCTTCATTCAGTTGATAAATCTTTTGAGAGCCTTTTTCCATTAAACGAGCGATAGGGCGAAGATCCACCAGCATGGTTTCACGTGTCTGCTCATAACCACTCATAAACTTAGTAATTGCCATTTTGGTCTGGCTTTTGTATGAAAGAACGACTTCTTCACGCTGCACCACACGGTGTTTACGTAGTTTTTGAATGTCAGAGTCCAACTCTGAGAACGTCATGTAATCAAGCCACTCTAGCTTACGACCAACATAAGTGTTGGTGGTAGGATCAAGATAGCGTTTACGCCATTTTGGTTGGCCTTTACGTATCCAACGCCACATAACATCACGTAAATCATCTTTAAATACTTCACGCATTGCATAAATAAACGATACCGCAAAGATAAAAGAGGCGGTAATTTCACCCAAGAAGCCGCGTGCTTGAATAACCATTAATGAAACAAAGATCATCACAACAGCCGTTGCGCCACCTTTAACCATACGTTTAATGTGTTTACCAAGAGCTAGATTTTTCTCTTTTAACACGATAGGAAACTCAATTAAACGGCGAAGTAAGCGCATTTTATTCGACATACGAGTCATATCCTCACGCGCTTTACGAGAGTTATAACTCTTATCTAAACGATAGAGATCTTCTTTTTCACAAAAATCGATAAGCTTCTCTTTTATTTCTTTATATTCTTCATTGCGTGGCATATGTGCAATCAAAGAAAGAAATTTTTGCTCGGTATACCAAGAAAGGTAATTATCAATATTGGCATAGTAACGCTTTAATGCATCGTCATAAGGTACGTTACGTCGTAACTTTCTGAGGATGTCAATCGCCAATTCAATCGCATCTTCCACTTCATCGTGCGTGATATCGTCACGAGTTGTATCGCTCAGTTGCTGTATGGCTTTCTCTAATGCCAAAGCATATTGATAAGCATACAGACTCAAACTTAAACGATATTGTTCAGTAGACAAGCGTCCACGCTGTGCTAAACGGGAGTGCACAAGAGGCAGGTGGTTTTTATCACTGAAATACGTACGGTAGCTCTGAATTGAGTTGTAATAAAACTCAGATTCAGAAACCATGTCCTTGTTTAAACCAAGCTCTCCAGGAACAAAAAGAAACATCTCTAATTCGTGCTGCTTAGATTCTTCAACAATATGAGAAATTTTAAGTGATAAGCCATCCTTCTTACCAACTGTAATCACAGGAAATGCCTATAAAAATGTTAATTCATAAAGCAAGCATATCAGAGTTCAGGTATAATCACAGAGTATTTTATTTAGGAATTTAAGTAATGATTAAAATTGGTCAAATCAACAAATTAGAAGTAACAAAAATCGTAGACTTTGGCGTCTTTTTAGATGGCGATGATTATGGTTCAATTCTTCTTCCAAGTCGTTTTGTTCCAGAAGGCACTGAAGTTGGCGAAGCGCTTGATGTGTTTATTTATCTTGATTCAGAAAATGAAGTGGTGGCCTCAACGGAAACACCAAAAGCTCAAGTTGGTCAATTTGGTTTAATGAATGTTATCGGTACTAACAGCATCGGTGCATTTGTGGATTGGGGTATTGCGAAGAAAGATCTATTAGTTCCGTTTAGTGAACAACGTGGTCGCTTAAACGAAGGGCAATCTATTCTTGTTTATGTATATATCGATAAAGCGTCTAGCCGCATCGTAGGTACAACTCGTTTTAATAAATGGTTAGATAAGACACCAGCAAATTACGAGAAAGGCCAACAAGTCGATATCATTATCGCTGAGCGCACCGATCTTGGCTATAAAGCCGTAGTAAATGGCGAGCATTGGGGCTTAATCTTCCATTCTGATGTGTTTGGTAAGCTATTTATTGGTAAACAACTAAAAGCGTTTATTAGTGATATGCGTGAAGATGGTAAAATCTCATTGTCATTACAACGTCCAGGCGTTGCACGTATGGATGATTTAAGCGAAAAAGTATTAGCGACCTTGGAGAAAAAAGACGGTTTCTTACCATTAAATGATAAGTCATCTCCAGACGTAATCTTTGCTGAGTTTAGAACCAGTAAGGGAACGTTCAAAAAGACCATCGGTGGTCTATATAAAGCAGGAAAAATCATCATTACAAAAGAAGGTATTAGCCTCGTTAAATAATCGAGGGTTAAATCTATATCTTCCTAAAAAATAGCCCGCAACGATTCCTAGTTACGGGCTTAGGGGAATGACTCAAATCACTGAGTCTTACGCTAATAAAATGGAGAACTTACCTTATTTAGCGTAGTACAGGTTCTCAGCTTGTCTATTATTTATTCCTTTTTTATTTCTCTTACTATTCACCTTATAGCTCTCGATAATGAGTAACCTTATTTCTGCCCGTATTTTTTGAGTAGTATAGCGCCTTATCAGCCTGCTCAATTACATCATCTAATAACACATTTGGTTTACTTATTGTGCTTATTCCTGCACTTAATGTGACTTTCTCATGCAGCGTATTGTACTGATCGATTTTCTTTCGGACTTGTTCTGTAAATAGAATAGCTTGTTTTGGATCGCTTTCTTTTGTTATTAAAATAAACTCTTCGCCACCATAGCGCGCAGCTAAAATATTTGGGTATTGTGAAATAGTTCTACCTACTATCGCAATAACTCTATCACCTACAATATGACCGTAGGTATCATTGATTCTTTTAAAAAAATCAATGTCTAACAGAATAATAGAGTAGGGTTTAAAACTTGTAGACTGCTGCGTATTCTCAATGAATTTTGATGCCATATAGTGAAAGGCACGACGGTTAAATAAGCCAGTTAAATAGTCACGGTTAAGTATGTTAATAAGTCTTTTATGACGATGATTTAGCAGCAACAATAGAATGACAATTATTGCAGCTAGGCTTAAAACTAAAGCCAACAAGCTATAGAGAAGTGTATTGGTTGGACGATTCAGCTCATCGCGGGAAATCCCCGAGACAATAGCCCAGTCTAGATAGGGGTAATAAATATAGAGAACGTCTTTTTGATACGTATTATTATCAATAGTAATTTGATATGAATAATCTTCAACATTTGCGGTATGAAAAAACGTCACTGGTGAACCGTTAACTAGGTTCATTTGTAAACTGTAACTGTGCGCTGATTGTTGGATTTTTTTCAGTAAGCCGTCAGCATTTTCACCAATCAGACTACGAATATTTTCTCCTTCATAGCTAGGGTGGAGAATAAGCTCACCAACTAAGTCAATGACATAAACATAACCGGTTTTACCATATTGATACTTATTTAGTTTATCTTTTAGAATAGTTTTATCAATGAAGTGTAAAAGTTCATCTTTATAAGCACTGGCGGAGATAACAAAGTCTAATTCTTCCACATAAATAGAATAAGCCAGCTTTCTGCGTGGTTTCTCTTCACCTGGGTTTATCCATAAGTACTCAACAAAATGATCATCATTATCTATTTGCTCTTGAATGTGGCGATATTCACTGACGTTACGACCCTGGAAAATAGGGTGATACACCAACTGTCCTATAGAGTTTAAGATATAAGGGTAGCCAGTATCGCCAATTTTATTAGAGTTAATGTAATTTTGAATTAACGTGTTCTTTTGCTCTGGTGTTAAAGAGGACGAGGCTTGAATTTGAGTGATAAACTTAGCAGAGGTTGTCACAATACCTCTTAAATAACGCTTAATTGATTCATTAAGTGCGGTATCAACAATATCATAACTGGCTTCAATAGAGTTATTAAACGCTTTAAATGAAGAGGTGCGAATTGTTTTTTCAACCGTTTGAAAGTTTTGAATGCTAAAAGTTAAAGAGATTGCGGCTATACCAATTAATAGTAGAATTAAAATAGGTTGCAAAAAGCGTAAATGGTGAAAACGAGATTGAGGCATGAAATAAGTCCTTGTGACAGTATACGAATTCTATTTTAAAAGACGTCAAGTAGCAAGTTGCTCTATTTTCACGCTCTTTGAGCGAAAATTGGTCAAACGATTGATAATAATAAAAAAAGACTTGCACACAAAAAAAGAACTCGATATTATCCATCTCGTTGACAAGGAGAAGTTAATTACTTCTCGGTTAATGATTTGCCCGCTTAGCTCAGTTGGTTAGAGTACTTGCATGACATGCAAGGTGTCACTGGTTCGAGTCCAGTAGCGGGCACCAAATTATACGAAAGAGCCCACCTAGTGTGGGCTTTTTTGTGCCTGTAATTCCTTGTTTTATAAGTCATTCTGCTGTATTGGTGTCCGTAGGCGTCCATTAGTGTCTTGTAAAATCCACGGTTTATTGTAACACTCTATGTAACACGAAGTTGAAACGTGATTTGGAGTGTTACAATGGCGAATAAAACGCAACCTCTTACTGCGACACAAGTTCAACAAGCAAAGCCTAAGTTGAAGGAATATAATTTAAGTGATGGCTATGGCCTTGCTCTTCGAGTAAAGCCAATAGGTAGTAAGTTTTGGATATTTAATTACCAGCGACCAATCACTAAGAAGCGAGCTAATCTTACTCTAGGTAAATTCCCTGATTTATCTCTGGCTAAAGCAAGAAGTAAAGCTATTGAAGCTAGAGAACTGCTTGCTGATGGTATTGATCCGAAAGAGCATCGCGATAATACACTTCGAGAAAAACAACTAGAGTTATCGAATACCTTACAAGCGGTATTTGATGATTGGCTCGAAGTAAAGAAAACAAGCATTAAAGAACAAACAGCCAAGAAATTAAAACAACGAATAGAGAAGTACCTTTTACCTGATCTTGGTAAATTCCCGCTTGGTGACATTACTGCACCGCAAGCCATCAAAACAATTAAACCAATTGCGAACCAAGGTAAGTTAGAAACGGTAGGGCGATTGTGTCGTAATTTAAATGAGATCATGACCTTTGCTGTGAACACTGGCGTTATCGAACACAATAGACTTGCTGGTATTGGTAAAGCGTTTGAAACTGCAAAAGTTACTAACCAGGCATCGCTAGATCCTAAAGATCTACCAGAACTGTTAAAAACGATTAATTACGCCTCTATTAAGCCTATCACACGCTGTTTGTTAGAGTGGCAACTTCATACAATGACAAGACCAGCCGAAACTGCTGGTGCTCGCTGGGATGAAATAGACAAAGAAAAAATGCTTTGGGTTATTCCTGCTGAACGAATGAAGAAGGGAAGAGTACATACCGTCCCATTAACAAAGCAAACCTTAGATTTGTTAGAAACGATTGATTTTATTACTGGCGAGAGTGAATACCTTTTCCCTGCTGATAGAAGTAATAAAAATCACATAAATAAAGAAACAGCTAATAAAGCATTGGTGCGAATGGGGTTTAAAGGAAGACAAACTTCTCATGGCCTACGAGCATTAGCTAGTACTACCTTAAATGAACAAAACTTCGATGCGGATATTATTGAAGCGGCACTCTCTCATGTTGATAGAGATAAGGTTCGAAGTGCTTATAACCGTACAGATTACCTTGAACGACGTAAGGCTCTGATGGTGTGGTGGAGTGACCATATTGAAGAAGCTGCTACTGGTAGTTTGTCGATATCAGGTAAAAAATCATTAAAAGTGGCTAGTTAAACCTTTTTTTATTCTTATTTAACTTCATCGAACCTCAATTTATTTGAGGTTTTTTTATTTTTAAACGTTTAAAAAATTGTTTTTAGCCTGAAAAAGAACTCTAAAACGTCACATTGTGACGTAGATCTTAATAATAATGGTAAAAAACAAAAATATTTTCCCCGTTTATTTATCTCTCAATTGAAAGTGACTTCTTAATTTATTCAATAAGTACCTAAGAGGTTTTATGCGCAAACAAATTATTCGTTTACCAGACGTCAAGAAACAGACTGGATTATCACGCAGTAGTATTTATTTACGAATGTCTAAAGGAGAGTTTCCACAAAATATTTCTTTAGGCGGTCGTGCTGTCGGATGGGTGAGTGATGATATTAGTCAATGGGTAGATCATTGCATTGCTGAAAGTCAGAAGTAGAGTGAGAGAGGGGGATTAAAATGCCTGGAGATTATCCACATAATGATGCCGCGAAGAGCATTGTTGAATCAGCACAATTAACGCGATTAATACGTAAGCATGAATTAGCTAAATGCATGGGAGTTAGTACAAAAACAATTGAACGATGGTTAAAGAAAGGCTCACTACCTACACCGTTTATGACAAGAACAGGAAGAACAATTGGGTGGGCAAGTCATCAACTTGAAAAGTGGCGAATAGAAAACTTTAAATGATATTTGTTGAGAAATGAAATAGAGGTGTCTATACACCTCATTTTTTTGTCTCAAATTGTCGCATTTTGGGGGGGATTGGGATAAAGCGTCCCTGGAAATAATCTTTTCCAAGAAAAAATATTTTCACCAAATCAATGTTTTAACTAGAGTTTTACAGGGTTTTAGAACCTAAACTCTTCTTTAGTTTAGTAGGTATATTTAATTATTATGGCAACTTTTATTCCAGAAGTAGGAAGAATTCATAAATTAATCCCATATCCCAAAAAAAAGAACTTAGCATATTACTTGGATGGTGATACTTACATACCTGTGTTTTATAGCTATGGGTTAATTGTTAAGATTCAGGATTCAATAGCAAATCAGTTATCAATTGTTCAATCTTATCATTCTAGAGTGCTAGTTGGATTACTACAGTTTAATTTACCAAACGGAGAGGGCACTAAATGCAATACGGTGATGAGTAAGTTTATTGATAAATTCAGATATAGAGTAGAAATGCATTACAAAAAACTTGGTTACTTTACCCATGTCGGTTATGTGTGGGTGAGAGAGCAGAACAGTTCTACTGCACAACACTACCATGCCGCTTTTTTTGTAAATGAACAATGCTGTGCAGGTGCTTATAAACTATGGCAGCTTGCTGTTGATATTTGGGATGAATTATGTGGTGGTCATGTAATTATGCCCACGAACCCAGAGCTAACCGTAAAGCGAGGTGATTTGAATAGCCGGCATATAGCTTTATTGCGTTTGAGCTATTACGCAAAGCAAGAAACAAAACAAGCAAAAATATTTATTAAAAACTATTCAGCAAGCAGAATGAAGAGAAAAAAAGGCAGTGAACTATACTGAACTTTTTATTTCTGTAAGTAGATTATGCTGATCAGTGCTTTATAGAGCTGATCAGCTGAAATAATTTGTGTTTCCCATAAGTCATTGTTTTTATATGGTATACATTTGATCACTAATTTGATCAAAAAACGTATAATTGATCAATGTGTAGTAAGTTCAGTGATTGTGGGGAAATACCATATTATTTAATAAACAATAGCTTATTGACTTTTTCCTTTTATGGGTGAAGCTATAAAATACTAATTATTTGAGAAATTTTCTTCAAATAGCAGGTCGCCGCGCGCGCGTGCGCGGATAACGAGAGAGATAAATAGAGTCAATAGTTAGATAAAACCAATTATTTTTAAAGGTTATTTTCTAAAATTAATCCTAGAACTTCACTTTCTACCAAACACACTACGAAGATCTAATTATATTAATTTAGGGGAGTTGACTCTCAGTCCTTCATAGTTGATATGTATAAGCGCGGCTTAATCCTGCTATATTAAGTGCTTCTTTTAGTTTGATTAATCTCATTTTCTTTTCCTTATGAATTAATGATAATAAGAAGGAAAAGAGCTGCTGACGTTAACTTGGTTACTAAAAAACAAGCTTTAGAGCATGAGCTCTTACGTGCAATTCAGATCTACAAACCATGCTCTGTTATCACGGTTAATCAATAGGTTTTTCGGGGCATAGATACCTAGTATTAACCCAGCCTGGAGAAGATAAGTTCAAACATTCAGATATTGTTTGTGAGATAGTAGCCAACAACCAAGTATTTTATACGGCACTGCACACGTATTTTTTGATATTAAAATACTAAAGTTACAAACGTCAACAAGTGAAAATATCGAAGGAGCAAGAAACACTCTTCGGTTTTTAATTCATTGAAATAACTATTGAGAGATTAAGAGCGTATAAGATAAATCAAACTCATAGCAAGCTACTTACTACTATGGTTTTTATCCCTATTTCTGCCATTAACCCTTAAAAATAACTCACCATATCAATGATTTCTTCCTAACTTAATGTACAATACACCGCATTAAATCTTGTATCTTTTGCAAGTAGAAATAACAAAATGAGAAGTAAACGTTATGGCTAAAGCACCAGCGAAAAAAGCGACCAAAGCAAAACCAAGCAAAGGCTTTGAAGAAACCTTGTGGGATACCGCGAATCAACTGCGTGGCAGCGTTGAATCATCAGAATACAAACACGTGGTATTGAGCCTTGTTTTCTTAAAGTTCGTCAGTGATAAATTTGAAAAACGTCGTCAACAATTGATTGATAACGGACAAGATGCTTTTGTTGAAATGGAAGCTTTCTACCAACAAGACAACATCTTTTATCTTCCTGAAGATGCTCGCTGGTCAAAAATTAAAGCCAACGCCAAACAAGATGACATTGCTGTTCAAATTGATACAGCGCTATCAACCATTGAAAAGCGTAACCCATCATTAAAAGGCGCACTGCCTGATAACTACTTCTCACGCCAAAATTTAGAAGTGAAAAAACTCGCGTCACTGATCGACACCATTGAAAACATCGAGACAATGGCGAAAGAAAACGATCTAACTGAAGAAGATTTAGTAGGGCGAGTATATGAATACTTCCTTGGTAAATTTGCCGCGACCGAAGGCAAAGGCGGCGGCGAGTTCTATATAATGCCATCTACCTCTTCACAGTTAAAATGCCACCTTCCATTGGCGGCATAAATTGTTACCACTTAATCGGGGTTAAAGTCGACTTCAAATAAAGTGGATGAGCAGGCTCACCTGATTTATTTACCTTCAATACGCTTAACTCTGGAATTAAAGATCGAACTTCTTCTGAGCGATTCAAAAACACACCATCATTTCCCCAAGCACCAACAATAACTCCTGCATTTTTGGCTAGTAGAATCAGTGTTTCATCATTTTTGTCACCTATTGGATCAGACGCCTTTTTCATATGTTCTGGCTGAGTCGCACGATAGGCAAAAAGGTTGGTCATGCATAAGCCACCATACCCCCATGATTTAGCAAAATTAATACAGCGACGAATAGTCGGATCATCTTCTGTTTCATCTGCCGTCGATGGATTAAGTCCGACGAACATTGCATAAGGTTTTGACTCATCCCATTCTCGCCAAAGTTCATAACGATAAGTACGACAATCAGATAGCTTGGCTGTTTTCTTCATATCAATCATCCACAACTTCAATAGTTACATGCTGAGCACCAAGGTATGTGCCTTCATCCACTTCATAACGCAAGTTTTCATCGCAATGTGGGCAATCAAAGGCTTCGTTTGGCTCGATGCATTCATCCTCTAGCCAATCCCATCTAATATGCTTTTCACAAGTCGGGCATCTCATTCAACAATCCTTATTCATTCAAATACAACTCAGCCATCCCATCTAATCGGGCTTTAACTTCTTTCCAGTTGGGCATCACGCTAGTCAGCAAGCGCCAGAATTTCTCACTGTGGTTATGCTCTGCAATATGACAAAGTTCATGCAGAATCACGTAATCAATACACTCTTTAGGTGCTTTGATTAGATGAGGATTGAGCATGAGAGTTCCTTTAGCTGAGCAGCTTCCCCATTGCTTGGTCATTGGTAGAACACGAAAACTAGGAATGCCTTTTACCCATGTAGCTTGAGGTAATAGCTCAGACAGGCGTTCATGGAAAATACGTTCAGCCCGAACCTTATACCAGTTACGCACTAGCGCTCGAACCATGGCCGTTTTGTCATCGTTAAACCGAGTCAAGGTGACCAGTAGCTTGCCGCGTGTCATCTTAACTGAGTGGAGTGAATCGGCATCCTCAACAACTTTTAGCACATAACGGCG
>JAAGZR010000243.1 GCA_024206155.1 Aliivibrio sp. | reverse complement strand
CCACCTTTTTTATAATCAATACACATACCAATTTCATGCAGTTGAGTTGCAGCCGTTAGTAAAGGTAATGCTTGAGGCTCAACAAGCCAGTTATCACCACATTGTTGAACAAGTTGAATAGATAAGTCCGTCACTTGTTGTGCGTAATCAACATCTAATTGATAGCGTTGCTGAACGCTTTTAATTGTACGTTGACACACTTCATCGTGCTGCAATTCATCGATCATGCCGTAGCACAGACCTTCACGCAAAGCGCCGCCAGCTAACGTCATAGAATCGATGTCTAATAATTCAAAAATAGCAATAAGGATGGATAAACCGCTCGGGAACACGAGTGCTCTCTCAAGCGTTAATCCATCGATATCTAATTCTTCTAGGTGTTTATATTGCATTGCTTGTTTTTGAAGGCGCTTTAGCTTGGCTAAGGTAATCACCTCATCCATGCCTTGCGCCAACATGATTTCTTGCAATGCTTGGACCGTACCACTTGCCCCTACACAAGTTTGCCAACCAAGGTCGGTATACTGAGTTAGGATAGGAGCTAGCGTCTCTTTTGCGCCAGCAATGGCCGCATCAAAGTTACTTTGCGTTAATGCACGATCTTTAAAATAGCCTTCTAACCAAGTTACACAGCCCATTTTTAAGCTTGTGAGTGCTTGTGCTTCAAAGCCATCGCCAATAATTAACTCTGTACTTGCTCCGCCGATATCAACAACTAAACGGCGACCATTACCACCTGAAGTGTGCGCAACTCCTTGGTAAATCATACGAGCTTCTTCTTCGCCTTCGATCACATTAATGTCATGACCTAAGATTTGATTGGCTTTTTCTAAGAAGACATCCACATTGGTCGCAACGCGCAATGCTGCGGTTCCGACAATGCGAATGTTTTTTACAGGAATGTCTTGCAGGCGTTCTGCAAATAAGCTCAAACAATCCCACCCACGCTGCATAGCTTCATGGCTGAGTGTGTAGTTTTCATCTAATCCCGAAGCCAAACGAACTTTACGTTTAATTTTGGCCATGGTTTGCACACTACCATTTATATGACGCACAACAAGCATATGGAAGCTATTGGAGCCTAAATCAATGGCGGCATACATAGGTGATATTGTTGAACTTTTCATAACATCCTTTTAATTTCCCGTAGAACTCAGATTATGCTCGAGGGCTACGAGGTTGACGTGGGCGAGAGTATTTACGATTTCCGCCTTGACGTTGACCATTGTTGTTGCCGTTACGACGATTTTGCTGCGGACGGCGTTGAAGACGTAGTGGTGCAGGTAAATCTTCAAGTAATGCTGAAGCGTCGTAATCAGATTGTGGAATTGAATGCTCAATATACTCTTCGATTGCTGGAAGATTAATTGCGTATTCTTCACATGCGAAGCTAATAGAGTTACCACTTGCACCAGCACGACCGGTACGGCCAATACGGTGAACGTAATCTTCTGCTTCGTTTGGTAAATCAAAGTTAAATACATGCGTTACTTGTGGAATGTGAAGGCCACGAGCGGCTACGTCAGTAGCAACAAGGATATCAACATCACCTTTAGTAAACTCTTCTAAAATGCGTTCACGTTTTTTCTGTGGAACGTCACCAGTAAGAAGGCCAACACGATGTTTGTCAGCGGCAAGATGACCCCAAACTGATTCACACTTGTGTTTGGTGTTTGCAAAGATAATCGCGCGATCTGGCCATTCTTCTTCAATAAGCGTTTGAAGTAATGCCATTTTGTGATCATTTGAAGGATAGAAAAGCTCCTCCTTGATACGATGACCTGTTTTCTGCTCTGGCTCAACAACAACGTGCTCTGGCTCTTGCATGTGTTCAAAAGCAAGCTCTTGTACACGGTAAGATAGCGTAGCAGAGAACAGCATGTTCAAGCGCTCTGTTGGTGCAGGCATACGACGGAAGATAAAGCGAATATCTTTAATAAAACCAAGATCGAACATGCGATCGGCTTCATCAAGAACAACCACTTGGATCATCTTAAAGTCGATGTGACCTTGCTTATAGAAGTCGATTATACGACCGGTAGTACCGATCAAAATATCAACGCCTTGCTCAATCACTTGCTGTTGTTTTTCGTAACGTTCGCCACCGTAAGCTAACGCGGCTTTTAAACCCGTGCTTGCGATCAGTGACTCTGCATCATTGAAGATTTGAATCGCTAGTTCACGCGTTGGTGCCATGATGATGGCACGCGGTTGCGTGATTTTACGACCTTCAGGTGCAGGTGTCGTTAATAGGTGATTAAAAGTAGCAGTAAGGAACGCTAACGTCTTACCTGTACCCGTTTGGGCTTGGCCTGCAATGTCTTGGCCGGCGAGCAGTACCGGCAATGCCTTAGCTTGAATAGGAGTACATTTAATGAACCCTTTTGCATTCAAACCGTCGATAACCTGAGGCTGTAAACCTAGGTCGGCAAAGTTTTGCTCTGTGATGTGCGTCTTTTTCATTGCTATAGAATATCAGTTAAAGCTTGCAATACGAAACGTATTCCATTCAAATAGAGAATCAATTTGCTGGTTATCATCAAATCAGCCTTTAAATTTAACGTTGGAGTTGACGATGAGCGACAAAATTTTGCAGCTTACAGATGGCGGTTTTGAAGAAAGTGTGATCAATGCTGCAGGCCCAGTATTAGTAGATTTCTGGGCGGAATGGTGTGGTCCTTGTAAAATGATCGCTCCTATTTTGGACGAAATTGCTGACGAGTACGAAGGCAAATTAACGATTGGTAAATTAAATATCGATCAGAATGCTGGAACACCACCAAAGTTTGGTATTCGCGGTATTCCAACACTACTTCTTTTCAAAGATGGCGGCGTAGCTGCAACGAAAGTGGGTGCACTTTCTAAGACTCAACTTAAAGAGTTTCTTGATGCAAATCTGTAATGTAGACCAGCATTAAAGTAGATAGAACCGCATATAATGAGAAATTATGTGCGGTTTTGTTTTATCTGAGCTAAGCTAAGCTCAGATATTAAGGGAAAGCCCCTAGACTAAAAAGCGAATAAGTGATAATTTATCGCGCGTAATTCATACGATTTCATTTCTTGACCGAGCTCGAAGGTCATCCATTCTTAAATCAACTAAAGATAGAATCTGATTTTGACTAAACAACTACCTACCACTATGAATCTTACTGAACTTAAAAACCGATCTGTATCGGATCTTGTCGCTCTTGGCGAAGCATTAGGTTTAGAAAACCTGGCACGCCTAAGAAAACAAGACATTATCTTCTCCATCCTTAAGCAACATGCGAAAAGCGGTGAAGACATCTTTGGAGATGGGGTTCTTGAGATTCTTCAAGATGGCTTTGGTTTCCTTCGTTCTGCAGATTGTTCTTATTTGGCTGGTCCGGATGACATTTATGTGTCTCCAAGCCAAATTCGTCGCTTTAACTTGCGTACTGGTGACACGATTTCTGGAAAGATTCGTCCGCCGAAAGATGGCGAACGTTACTTTGCACTTCTTAAAGTAAACGCAGTTAACCATGATCGTCCTGATAATGCTCGTAACAAAATCCTTTTTGAAAACCTTACTCCTTTACATGCGAACGATCGTTTACGCATGGAGCGTGGTAATGGTTCAACAGAAGACATTACAGCACGTGTTCTTGATTTAGCATCACCAATTGGCCGTGGCCAACGTGGTCTGATTGTTGCTCCGCCAAAAGCGGGTAAAACAATGTTGCTTCAAAACATTGCTCAAAGTATTGCACATAACCACCCTGAGTGTGAGTTGATGGTTCTACTTATCGATGAACGTCCAGAAGAAGTAACTGAGATGCAACGCCTAGTTAAAGGTGAAGTAGTAGCATCTACGTTTGATGAGCCTGCGTCTCGTCACGTACAAGTTGCTGAGATGGTTATCGAGAAAGCAAAACGTCTTGTTGAGCATAAGAAAGACGTTGTTATCTTACTTGACTCAATCACTCGTCTTGCTCGTGCATACAACACCGTAATTCCATCATCTGGTAAAGTTCTTACTGGTGGTGTGGATGCCAACGCACTTCACCGTCCTAAGCGCTTTTTTGGTGCTGCTCGTAACGTTGAAGAAGGTGGTAGCCTAACTATCATTGCAACGGCGTTGGTTGATACTGGCTCTAAAATGGATGAAGTTATCTACGAAGAGTTTAAAGGTACAGGTAACATGGAATTACACCTAAACCGTAAGATTGCGGAAAAACGTGTATTCCCAGCTATCGACTTTAACCGTTCGGGTACTCGTCGTGAAGAGCTGTTAACTAAGCCGGATGAGCTACAGAAAATGTGGATCTTACGTAAGATTGTTCACCCAATGGGCGAGACTGACGCAATGGAATTCCTAATTGATAAATTATCAATGACGAAGACTAATGATGAATTTTTTGATGCGATGCGTCGTCAATAATTGATATTTAACTCAATTATTGGTACCAAGGTCAATAAATAATGAAACGCTGCCTATTTAGGTGGCGTTTTTTGTTGAGTTTTTGTTCATTTGACGGCATCATCATTTGTACTAAGCTTGATAATAAATATTAGCTTATTTCAAGAGGTAACATATGCGACAAGGACTGTTAGCATCGATCCTCCTCTCTGCAAGTTTGCTGACGAGTCAGGTCTCTGCATCTGATATTCAACCAAGCTTCGTCAATAGCTTGCTGGTTGATCAACAGCTCAATAAGAAGGTCGATGAACTGCATCAATATTTGATTGATGGAGATATCATCACACTCAACTTTTCTCTTAATCGTCTCTCTATGCCACAGCAAGAAGCTGTTCGCTTCATGTTAGTACAGCAAATAGAACAAAAAAAACTGATATTAAGCCCTAAGGGGACCATTTGGCTGAAAGAACAATTGGCTATTCATCCAACTTATACTATTAAAGAACAAGGTGATGGGTATGTGGTGACTAAGCTAGCGTTTGATTACTCTAGTATAGCTTCGCGTGTTCTAAACCAAATGGAAAAAGACCAACAGGTGTTAGATTTTATTCTTGCCGCTGAA
This sequence comes from Aliivibrio sp., assembly GCA_024206155.1. Lineage (GTDB taxonomy): Bacteria > Pseudomonadota > Gammaproteobacteria > Enterobacterales > Vibrionaceae > Aliivibrio. The sequence goes on along the minus strand of JAAGZR010000243.1, from coordinate 2,279 downwards.
GAGCAGCGTTTAGTATTGTCTGAATGGCTAGTGGGTGAGCCTCATGAGGTCCGTGTTCGTCAATCGATCGTCTTAGCTGAATTGGATAGCTTAACCCCTGAAGCGTTAGATTATCTTGTATCACAAATAACCGATGATCCTTTGTCTGTGTGGTTACCAACGACTGAGGTAATGGTCCGTCTTGCTCAATTGTCTAAAAGCAGTGATGTGTATAAAATCTTATGGAAAATGCGTACCGATCAACACAGCATTGCAGAGCTTGATCGTTTATCTCGTATCGCTCCCGATCCATTTGCGACTCAGCAATTAATGTCAGCAACCAATAACCCATCTTTAAAACAGAATGCTTTTGCTTCATTAGCTCAGCTTCATCCGCTTCCTCAAGATGTTCAACAGTTTTTATTAGCCAAAATTGATCACATTCAAGACGGCGGTGCGGTGGCAATGCATCTTGCTAATTATGGCCATACATCGTGGTTAGAAAGCCTGTCAACAACACGCAATAAAGTTCGCAAACAACACGTAAGATTAGCGTTATCGCAACATTAATCACGAGCTTGATTGGCAAAAGTAAATAGAGAGTGTGAGTTTGAATTGGGTTGGGTATAATCTATTCAAACTTCACGACAGCAGATAGCGATGAAATATAAGGATTTACGTGATTTTCTCGATCACTTGGAACAGATCGGACAGTTAAAACGGATTTCACACCCCATTGATCCACATTATGAAATGACAGAGATCAGCGATCGTACTTTACGAGCGGGTGGACCTGCATTGCTATTTGAAAATCCTATCGGCTATGACATTCCTGTATTAACGAACCTATTTGGAACTGCTGAACGTGTTGCGATTGGTATGGGTCGCAATGATGTTCTTGAGCTGCGTGAAGTGGGAAAATTATTAGCGTATCTAAAAGAGCCTGAGCCACCAAAGGGCTTTAAAGACGCTTTAGATAAACTGCCGGTATTCAAGCAAGTATTGAATATGCCAACTAAGAATATTCGCAAGGCAAATTGCCAACAGATTGTTTGGCAAGGTGATGAGGTTGATTTAGATAAAATCCCCGTAATGAGTTGTTGGGCAGATGATGTTGCACCGCTATTAACTTGGGGTTTAACCATCACTAAAGGCCCAAATAAGAAACGTCAGAATTTGGGTATTTATCGTCAACAAAAACTGAGTAAAAACAAAGTTATCATGCGTTGGCTTGCTCACCGTGGTGGTGCGCTTGATTTACGTGACTGGATGGAAACGAATCCAGGTGAACCTTTCCCTGTTTCTGTGGCGTTTGGTGCTGATCCTGCCACTATTCTTGGAGCAGTAACGCCAGTCCCTGATACCTTATCAGAGTACGCATTTGCGGGTCTTTTACGTGGCAGCAGAACTGAGATCACCAAATCTATTAGTAATGACTTAGAAGTCCCAGCCAGTGCTGAAATTGTACTTGAAGGCTATATAGACCCAACAGAATTTGCCGATGAAGGTCCTTATGGCGATCACACCGGTTACTATAACGAAGTTGAAAAGCATCACGTATTTACCGTAACGCATATCACCATGCGTAAAGACCCTATTTATCACAGCACCTACACAGGTCGTCCACCTGATGAACCTGCAGTATTGGGTGTGGCGTTAAACGAAGTGTTTGTGCCGATCTTACAAAAGCAGTTTCCTGAAATTATTGATTTCTATTTGCCTCCTGAGGGTTGTTCGTATCGCATGGCGGTAGTGACGATGAAGAAACAATATCCGGGTCATGCCAAACGCGTGATGATGGGCGTGTGGTCGTTCTTGCGTCAGTTCATGTACACCAAATTTGTATTAGTGTGTGATGAGGATGTGAATGCCCGAGATTGGTCACAAGTGACTGCAGCAATGTCTCAGCATATGGACCCATCACGTGATAGTTTGATGATAGAGAACACACCAATCGATTCACTAGATTTTGCTTCACCAGTAGTGGGTTTGGGCTCAAAGATGGGCTTAGATATCACCAAAAAATGGGGTGCAGAATTAGCCTTGTCACCTAATGTGGAATATACGCTAACAGACAGTGAGCAGATTGAAGGATGTTTGGCGGAAATTACCAAAGCGTGTCCTGAGATTATCGATATTCATTTGCAAAATAACAACGCCAACATGGTTGTAGTTTCTATCAATAAGCAAGCGGTCGGTAATGGTAAGAAAATCATGGAAGCCGTTTGGTCTCAATTTAGTGAGAACAAGTTTGTTATCGTGTGTGATGACGATGTTGATGTGAGTGATTGGAACGACAT
>JAAGZR010000242.1 GCA_024206155.1 Aliivibrio sp. | reverse complement strand
TTCTAAATTATACCCTTCTTCTTCAAATTTTGCCAATATTAGTTGGGTGACATAGTCTTTGATGCTGATGTCTGATTTGATCGTGTGGAGCTTAATTGCTTTGTGCATTTCCTTGGAAATTAGAATCGATATTTTTTTAAGAGATTGAGATGATTCATTGCAATTTTCATTAAGTTTTTTTCTTTCATTTTCTTCCTCGTTGCCTGTGATTTGTGCTGGGTTTAACGTTGTCATGTTGAAAAATGGTGTTTTTAAATTAGATTTAGATTGAATTTATTTTTTGTTGATGACGCTCATCTCCATCGGATTTAATTTTGCGTTTTCCCATATGCTTTTACAGTTTGTATATAAGCCCGAAAAGTTTTTCTCAAGTATAGAAATGTCCATTTTGATTTGATTAGCAACTTTCATTGTTTCTATGCATTTAGCGAGAACGCCACTCTCGGTTGTCATTTGAGTTTGTAATGTTTGATATTTCATCGCACTGATGCAACTAGCTACTTGAGGACCAAATGGCATTTGCAATCCAAGTGTTCCTTGTGGCATCCAGTCTTTTTCGCGTGAATTATTATCAAAGGTTCCAAAATATTGATTATCGTAGGGAAGAATGCCTGCGTTGGCAAAAAAGCTAGGTGATTGACAACTGATTGCTCGAGCTCCTACTGTCATTTCCCCCAAATCTCCTTGTGCAGGATTCAGCTGATAGTTGTAGATACCGCCACCAATTGATTCTGATCTTGATTGATTTTGCTGAGAATTAACTGGTTGTGAAATAGCATTGTTATCGTTGGTTTGTGAAGGGTTAGCCTGTTGAGCTTGTACTTCTACTCCAAGAGATGAAGTAAGGATGAGTAGTGTTGTGAGCTTGCGGAGCATTTCGGACTTGATCTTTGCGCGAATATTCATAAGATGGCAAGCCTCTTTAGCGCTGACTGTACTTTTTGTGTGGATACGCTTTAGCGCTTATGCGTGTAAACATATATGGAGCCGTGTAAGGCTTTAGCAATATCTTAATTTTTTATTTGCAAATAACAGATCGTGGATTTCCTTCTATTGAAATCGATTATGAAATGGCTTGCATTTATTAACGCTAGTAACTTACGCTGATTCATAGAATCCTTGTAGAGCATTTTGTGTTGAGGGTTGCTTTAGTTCGGTTAAGAATTTTCTTTGAGGTAGGTTGTTATCATTGTTGTAATTAAATCCGTAAGAGTTGTATCTTGAGCTAAGGCTTTTTCTTTATCTCTTTATGAAGTTATTTGTCAATCAAAATCGAAAGTTTTTAAGTGTGCAGCTAGTATTAGATTCCAATTTGATCATTTTAATAGTCAGATGTTGTTGGGCGATGATTCTTATTCAGCGCTTGAGTCGGATGCGCAACTTTTTATTTCTAGCCTCTAATTCATCGATTTCTTTTAAATAACGCTTTAAAGAAAAGGCAATCAAGGAATTCATTGTTTCTCCCCTCTCTAATGCGATTTCTCAGAATCTTTCATTCATGCTGCTTGTTGCCTGTAGAGATATTCTTTTGATTGTCCTCATCCTCAACTTTCTCATATCGGTTGATGGGAATGATTTTGAATGGTTGTTGCTCAATTGTTATTTATTTCCCATAGTAAAGTACAGATTTATCAGAAAAGGAGCTCTTGAACATTTCGTCTTGGAAGTCTTGGTTGATCAGAGCCAGAGAATCGACTTTTTCCTGATAATGAACCGAAATTTTTTTGTATGGTTGACTGATCCAGTCAGTGAGGCATCGCCTTCTATTTTAGACTCACCTTCTAAAGAAACTCCCCTGATTCCAGAGATCTCAAGTTCGCTCAAATCAAGTTGATCGTCGCTATTATTTTTCAATAGGTTTTCTTTGTCATTCATTGCTGCTATTAGTCGAGATATAAATCCCTCAGAATAAATCTTATTGTTATCATTAGATAATGAAAATGAGATTGATCTCATATTAATTTTGCTTTGATTTGAGCTTCGTGCTTTTCTTTCGATTCTACGTTTTTCTTTACCACTACGGTTCCGTTCCCCCCCTCTGCCAGGAAAATTGACGCCTCTCCATTCCGATCATCAAGGGGGCGCTTGATGGTGTAGTGCTATGCGTCTGTACAGCGAGGCCTTCAAGGCTGATGTG
>JAAGZR010000241.1 GCA_024206155.1 Aliivibrio sp. | reverse complement strand
TAGGTCTTACGACTTAATGAAATTTAAAGACTTCAGCGATACTGAAGCAACTATTACAGGATATGAAGAAGGTAAAGGTAAGCGACAAGGCACGCTTGGCAAGTTTCTGATGACAGATGACGAAGGTATACAGTTCGGTTGTCCACCGGGCAAAGGCTATACCTACAAGGATTTGGAAAATATGTTACTTAACATTCATGACTATATTGGTCAGCGTGCTACCTTTACTTATTTTCAACGAACACAAGCAGGTTCTTACAGACACCCGCTATTTAAAGCACTTAGAAATTATGAATAGAGATAAACATATATGGGAAGGTTGGACAGTCGGTGACTTCATTGACGATATAGAGCCAACATTTGACACAATACAAAGATCTGACGGTTTCTGGAATAAAGTTGGTTTTGAATCTAAAGCTCAACTAAAAAAGTGGGTTAAAGATGAACAACCTTATTACAAAAAGCATATACCAGAAGTATATAATTACTTTTTACAAAAATCAGGATTATGAGTAAATTAATATGGAAATTATATCATGAGAATATGATATCAGACGAAGTAGTAGGAATATTATTAGATAAACTATACGAATGAATATATTTTACTTACATAAAAACCCATACAAAGCTGCAACATACTTTTATGACAAACATAAAGTTAAGATGATCTTAGAATCAGCGCAAATGCTTTGTACGGCTCATCACGTGTACGGTAATGGTGACAATGTACCTTATAAAAAGGCTCATTTAAACCATCCGTCTACGATATGGGCTAGATCGAGTAAGTCAAATTATTATTGGCTATACGAGCATATGTTAGGCATCGGCAAAGTATATACTAAACGATACGGTAAGTATCATCTTAGTATTGAAAAATGCAGAGATGCTTTAGCATTTGCTCCTGTAGGTATGCCTGATATTGGTTTTACAGAACCACCACAGTGTATGCCAGATGAATATAAAGTTGAAGGCGATAGCGTGTCAGCTTATTGGAATTATTATGAACAAGACAAATTTAAAGTAGCAAATAAAAATGAGCAAAAAATTATACGACCATCTTATAAAGACAAATTACAATGGACTTAGAGATAAAATTAAACAGCAATCAAAAACTAGAAAACCTAAAAAAACAAATTCATAATAATGAATTCTTAAACAACCATATAATTATATGTACTTTACAACCTCAAGGGACTGTGACAACAGCCCTTAATAATAAATAAGTAATAGGCTAATGTCACAAAACAGAAACATAAAATGGTTAATAGATAGGCATGTTATATACAGGAGAGATCCCGTTAATGACCTGCCAACTATAGAAACCGATTATTATAAATACTATGAAGATGGTACGCATGAATGTTATCACTTGTTTAATAGCAAGGCTAAGATTACTACGTACAAATCTTTAAAGTGGCATTTTTATGTTTTGTATTTTCTTAATCAAGATAAAGGTTTACTACCTACACATGTTTACGAGTTTATAGCGGATAAAGAAAATGGCTTTGTAACATTTTTTATTAGTGATAAAAGGCTACAGTCAATGATAGACGACGTGTTTGAAAACGGCGGTGAACCACCAAAGAATAAAAAACGTAAAGTTATATTTAAAGACTTTAGCGGCTTAACACCTGAGCAGAAAATGAGTATTGTAGGTACATTAATCGGTAGATCTAAGCGTGTAAATGATGAAGCAATTTATCAATGCATGCTTGATCTAAACGATTTTGGTAAGAAAATAACAATAGGTCGAATAGCAGAATTACTAAACTGTTCATCTAGAACAATACATAGAAATATGCACGAAGATCTTAAAAAAGAAAAAGATTATTTAAATCAACAATTATGACAAAAGAATTTAACGAATGGATGGCAAGTATAGGTAATATATACTACGCTAATAATGAGCTAATGTCACAAGCATATGATAAAATAGAGCAATATGAAAAAGTATAATGTACAGAATTATATAAGATATAAAGAAGATCTTAAAAAGTCTATGCCTTCTGAGAAGTTTTACGACTATTACACAAGAGACGAACTTATTGTTAAGTTTTTACCTCTTGCAGAAAACCTAGCTCGTAAATGCTCAACAACACAACAAGCTTCAGGCGTCTTAAGTATTAACGATTTAATACAAATAGGATCTGAAGCTTTGATACGTGCTGTAGACAAATTAGACTGGGAAAGATTAATTGACACAGAGGACATTGAAAAAACATTAAAGTCTTTCTTTGCAAAACGAATAAAAGGTCATTTAAGAAGACGTATTGATATGGCAAGAGGAGGTATGCGTATACCAGAGCACAAACTAAATGAAATACGTAAGAATCCTAAAGACAAAAAAATGGTGGCTATGTTCTTTAACAGTATGTTTTTAAGTATCGACGCGCAAGTAACTGATGATGACGAAGAAAATATGATGTATCAAATAGCAGATAAATCAGAGCCGTATAACATACAGATACTTAATATTTATTTAAAAGGTTTGATGGAAAAACATCTTGATAAAAATGAATATGAAGTATTACGTTTGTCTTACGGACTTGATTGTGATAAACACTCAGCTAAAGAAATAGCAGAAAAATTAAACATAAAAGGCGTTAGCTCTTATGTTCGAGTTTCAGAGCTTAAAAAGCAAGCTGTAGATAAATTAATAGAAAGTGTAGACCACTCGCAAGTGCTTGATTTTCTGTAAGTTAGATATGTAAAACTATAAAACAATGTGTAATTATATTAATATACCAAAACAATAAACCATATGACCATAAACGAAAAACTGGCCACGATCCAGACAAAGTTTAAATCGAAAAAAAGTAGGTTTAACTCATTCGGCAAATATTACTTCAGATCAGCCGAAGACATTCTCGAAGCAGCAAAACCCTTTCTATTAGAGTTAGGAGTATCAGTAACGATCAATGAACAATTAGTTGAGATTGGTGACATACCTATTATATGTTCTACTGCAACTATAAACGACGGTGAAGACGCTGTACATGCGTCCGCTATCGTTGGTGTTGATCTTAATCAAAAAGGTATGCAAACTCCACAACAGTTTGGATCAGCGTCGAGTTATGGAAAGAAGTATGCATTAGGCAATTTATTCCTAATAGACGACACGCAAGACTCAGATGCGGCGAACACTCACGGTAAAGCACCGAAAGCAAAAAACACATTAACCTCTAAAACAGATCCAGCGTTTAAAAAAGCGCAAGACTATATAAAAGCAGGAGGCAAGTTAGATGCTATAAAAGCTAAGTATGCCTTGTCTAAAGAAATCGAGGCTGAATTAAATACTCTATAATGGAAGATGTATTAAAAAAGTTAGAAAATGATGAACATTATTATGGTGAATTTGGAAAACAATACCTTAGTAATTCTGATATTTCTACATTACTTACAAACCCTTTAGCTTTAGGAAAGCAGCAAGCACCACGCCCTGCTTTCT
>JAAGZR010000240.1 GCA_024206155.1 Aliivibrio sp. | reverse complement strand
TTTTTCACAGCTAGAAATCGCTTCACGCCAATTTTGATTTAATAGTTCCGCAATTTCTTCTTTTACTGATTGCTGTTGTTCATCCATAACACGTTGGTTTAAATCGATACGATCAAAGATCTCACCTACTGAGTATTTCAGAACACCATAAACGTTTTTACGCCAGTGTTTTGCTTCACCGCCTTTTTCCGCCGCTTTTGATGCTTTTTGGATCTCTTCTGCAACCATCGCCAATTGAATAGAAAGCTTCAATTTAGAGAATTGACGGTGACGCACATAATAATCAGTGATCCCGATCGCTAATGGCGTAAGACGATAGATATTCATTCCATCAGTGCTTTCACCACTAAAGCGGCTAATTAAACGTTGTTTTACTAATTCATTGATTGCATTGTTCGCACGAAAAGCAATGGTGTCATTTGATTGCCCAAATAAGCCACTGATGATGCCAAACGCATCGTGAAGCTCGCCTTCACCCAGCTCATCATCAAATCTTTCATTACTGAGAACAGCAATGGCCAACAAAAATGCCAAACGCTCTGTTGGCAAATTCAATGAGAAATCGTGCTGTTTTACCCAACCAACCAGTTCATCAACCGTTTGGTCTGTAACAACATTAGAAAACTCACTCATTGTGTATCCTTTGTGTACATCATTATTATTTTCTCTTCGCCCATACGTGAATATAACGGCCAAGAGAGAGATAAGGTTCTTGACGGCATAACTGCTCTTCGAGCTTTAGTACGTCTTCTATTTGGTAATCGCCCATGTATTCCATATTACCTATGTAATCATGAAATGAACGAATACCCGATTTTCCTTTAATTTCATAACCCGCATCTTCAATCCACTGATACACGTCATTAGGCATTAGACCTTTTTGAGGCTGTAACTTAAACCTTTTTCGATGAGGCATACCATCTAAAACATGTGGAATATTACCACAAATTACATTTTTGAGCACAAGACCATGATGGTTATAAAACATGATGGAGGCATACCCACTCGGTTTTACTTGTTTTAAAAGAATATCTAGTGCTTCTTTTGGGTTATCTAACCATTCCATAACTGCATGGAACAGAAGAATATCAACCTCTCCAACATTATACTGTTCAATTTGTTGTACAGCAGTATGAATAAATTGATATTGCGGCAATAAACCATTGTCTTCGACTGCTTCTTTCGCTAATTTCAGCATTTCTGAAGAAATATCACATAACGTGATTAAATGACCACGTTTTGCTATTTGCTGAGAAACCTGCCCTATTCCACCACCAGCATCCAAGATGGTAAGTGGCTCAGATTTTGCATTATTTTCAGCTAAGATAGTTTCCATATCTTGCCACACAATTGTTTGGCGGATCCCACCCTTATCAGAACCATAGATGTTCTTGGCAAATTTGTGGGCGATGTCGTCGAAATTACGGTCTTTATTCACAGTGGTTAAGTTATGATATTATCTATTGGAAACACGCATTGTCGCATAAGAGCTCAAGGAAGTAACAGCATGACGCTGTTTTTTGCTCTCAAGTGGTGATTTTTCATTCTATATCATCGGTAATAGTCAAAAAATATGTTTGAGTTAAAGAAGTTTTTATCATCCATGTTAATGCCCCTCCCGGGTTTACTCCTAATAGGGTTCATTGGATTAATGATTTTATGGTTTTCTAAAAAGAAAGGGGTTGCCTCTTTTTTATTAACATTATCAATTTTGGGCATTTTCTTGCTCTCTTTTCAGCCAATCACAACACCATTATTAAAGTCAACTGAACGAATTTACCCTTCGTTTATTGCGCCAGAGACACCAGTTGAGTACGTACTGGTTCTTGGTAATGGCCATGTTGTAGATGACGAAATATCCCCTATTTCAGAACTCTCAAGAGCCGCTGTCATGAGGTTAGCAGAGGGGATCCGTATATATCGTATGTATCCTGGTTCTAAAATGATTCTTTCGGGCTATAACGGTGGAACAACCGTGAGCCATGCTCGTATGATGGCACGAGTTGCTCTTTCTTTAGGTGTCCAGAAATCGGATATCTTATTATTAGAAAGTGCTCGTGATACCCATGAAGAAGCAATGCAGACATTTAATGCTGTAGGTAATAAAACGGTAGTTCTTGTCACTTCAGCAAGTCATATGCCACGAGCTATGGCAGAGTTTAACTATCTAGGTATGACTCCAACACCTGCCCCTACCAATTATTTAGCGCATTCTGAAATAAAGCAGCCATGGGATAAATACGCCCCTAAGGCGAAATACTTAGAACAGTCTGAACGTTTTTGGTATGAGCAAATGGGCCGTTGGTTTATGCAGCTTAAAGATCTTGTTATGGAAAAAGAAAAACAAGCGCAAGAAACACCACAACTTGATATGGAAGACGTGATAGACAAAGTCGATGAGATAAAAAATTCACTGCCTCTACCAGATAAAAACAAATAAGATTTATGCACTTAATAAAAAAGCCCGAAGCTATTAAAATAGATTCGGGCTTTTTTGTATTTAAAGAAGTGTTTATTTAAGAATAGCGCGTACTTTCTCTAAATCTTCTGGCGTGTCTACACCTGCTGCTGGTGCTTCTTTTGCGACTGCAACATGGATTTTTTCACCATACCAAAGAACACGAAGTTGCTCTAAACATTCAATTTTTTCAAGAACACTTGGCTGCCAATTAATATAGGTATTAATAAAACCAGCACGATACGCATAAATACCGATATGACGAAGTAAAGGGTTAGCGGTAAGCGTCTCTCCTTGAGCGAAAGCATCACGATCCCATGGAATTGAAGCTCGGCTAAAATACAACGCATAACCTTCAGCATCGGTAACGACTTTAACTGCGTTAGGATTAAATACATCGTCTTCTTCATCAATGGTCACTGCTAGTGTTGCCATTGGTGCAACTGAGTCTGACAAGTTTTGAGCCACTTGCTGGATGATACTTGGTGGAATTAATGGTTCATCACCCTGTACATTTACAACGATCTCATCAGATGAAATTCCACATTTTTCAATCACTTCAGCAAGGCGTTCTGTACCTGATTCGTGGTTTGGTGACGTCATGCATACATCACCGCCAAAACCTTTCACTACAGCTTCAATACGACTGTCATCAGTTGCGATTATCACACGGTCTGCTCCAGCCTTTGATGCTTGTTCGTAAACCCATTGAATCATTGGCTTACCACAAATATCAGCCAGCGGTTTACCCGGTAAACGAGTTGATTGATAACGCGCAGGGATTATGACTGTGAACGACATAACTCAACCTCTTCCATTGTCATGCGACGCGCTTCAGGCTCAAGCATTACAGGAATACCTTCTTTAATTGGGTATGCAAGACGATCAATTTTACAAATAAGCTCTTGCTTATCTTTATCGTAGTTCAGTTTTCCTTTACATACCGGGCAAGCTACGATTTCAAGAAGACGATAATCCATATTATTCTTTTACCTCAATAATTTTATTTAATATTTGTTGTGCTTTTTCTTCAGGGAATTGCGCATCAACAGGCAAATACCACCATGACGATTGAGCAAAAGACTGGCATTTTACTGCATCTTTCTCAGTCATCATTAACTGTTCGCCGTATTTCATTAATTGTTCTATTTCTGTCTGTTCAAACGCTTTATGATCTTCAAAACCTTGAGTATGAACCACATTTGCTTTCAGCTGATTCAGCGTTTCAAAAAAACGTGGCGGATTCCCTATTCCTGCAAAAGCAACCAAATTAGACAATGAAGAAACACTGCGTCTTTCACCTGTAATTAAATTAATTGCTTCACTTGGCTGAAGTCGCATCGACACCTCATTTTCTTGAGGCTCTCCACCATTACAAATTAAGAAATCAACACTAGATAAACGATCTATTCCCTCTCTTAATGGGCCAAGAGGAATATAATGCTGATTACCAAAACGCCGCTTTCCATCAATAACAATAAACTCTATGTCTCGTTGAAGTGCATAGTGCTGTAGGCCATCATCAGTAATAATAAAATCAACACCCTGTTGCTCAAGCATTTTAACCGCTTCGCTGCGAATGGGCGCAACAGCAACTTCAGCTTTAGTACGTTGTTTAATTAAAACAGGCTCATCACCTGAAATATCAGGCGTTGTCGTTTCAGTTAATAAATAAGGATAGTAAGGGGCTTTACCACCATAACCGCGAGAGGCAACCCCTACTTTATAGCCTTTTAGTTGAAGCTGTTCGACAAGCCATACAACAACCGGCGTCTTACCATTTCCACCAGCGGTGATATTACCAACGACAACGACAGGAACCGATGAACGATAGCTCTGCTTTTTACCACTTTGGTAATCTGATTTTCGTTTTGTTGCGATCCATCTAAATAAGTAACTAAGTGGCCACAATAATGGCCACAACAGCTTTCCTAAAAAATGGTCCTCAAACCAAATTTTTTCAATCATTAATCACCAAACTGAATACGATGTAATTGAGCATAAGCCCCATCATGAGCGATAAGTTCTGCATGATTACCACGTTCAACCACTTCACCTTCATCAACCACTAAGATCTGATCCGCATTTTCAATTGTTGATAATCGGTGAGCTATCACTAATACCGTTTTGTCTTTTTGAAGCTCGTCTAATGCTGATTGAATCGCTTTTTCAGATTCGGTATCAAGTGCAGATGTTGCCTCATCAAGAATTAATACGGGTGCGTTTTGTAATAGAGCACGAGCAATCGCAATACGTTGACGTTGACCACCAGATAAACTTGCACCATTTTCACCAATCATGGTGTCAAAGCCATCATCCATCTTATTAATAAAATCTAAAGCGTAAGCAAGTTCTGCCGCTTTTTCTATCTCTAGACGAGTGAATTTACCTTCAGAGGCATAAGCGATATTATTTGCAACGGTATCATTAAATAAATGAACATTTTGAGAGACTAAAGCAAAATGTTTACGCAAATTTGGTAATTTGTAATCGTCGATCTTATCGCCATCAAGACTAATCTCACCGGAATCGACATTATAAAAACGAGTAAACAAGTTAGCGATGGTACTCTTACCTGAACCTGAACGACCCACTAATGCGATGGTTTTACCTGCTGGAAGATCAAAACTTACACTACGTAATGCTGGTGCATCGGCGGTTGGATAAGTAAAGGTTACGTTATCAACTTTGATATCACCTTTTACTGTTTCTCTTTCAATGTCACCGTCGTCTTTTTCTTTATCCATGTCCATCAGTTCAAACAACGTTTGGCAAGCAGCCATACCGCGTTGGAAATCAGATGTCACACTCGTTAAGCCTCGTAACGGACGCAGCAAGCCAAACATTGCCGAAAATACGACAGTAAAGGTACCTGGTGTTAATGTCTCTTTAATTGAATCAACACTCGCTAAGAATAATATCGTAACTAAAGCAAAAGATGCGATCATTTGAATGATTGGGTTAGCTAGGCCTTGAGCAACAACCATTTTCATGTTTTGCTGACGAATATGATTACTCACTACATCAAAGCGCTCAGACTCCACTTTTTGCCCGCCGTAACTAAGAACAACTTTGTGTCCTTTTAGCATCTGCTCTGCGGTAGCGGTTAACGACCCCATCACTGTTTGCATATCTTTACTTACTTTTCTAAAACGCTTAGAAACAAAGCTTATCGCAAAAGCAACACCAGGTGCCACGATGACCAGCACAAGAGACAACTGCCAGCTGTTCCAAAACATCAAGCCAAGTAAACCAATAATACTTGCTGACTCACGCACAATATTAACTAAGGCTTTACTGGTTGCCGATGCCACTTGCTCTGAATCATAAGTAATTCGAGATAACAAACGACCGGTCGATTCTCGATCAAAATAGCTAACGGGCATATGCATGAAATGACGAAATAAATCACGTCGAATACGCATAACTACATTGCTCGCAACCCAGCTCATGCAATAACCAGAGATAAAACCACTCAAACCTCTGATAAACATCATAGCTAGAATAATAAATGGCATTTTCTTTAAAAAATCAGAATCTGCGTTACCAAAACCATCATCTAACAGTGGCTTTAGCAAAGAGATCATGTAGGTATCGCTTAACGCATTGATAATTAGTGTTACAACGGCAACGGCAAGACCCGCTTTATATAGTGAGATATGTGGCCATAAACGCTTAAATGTTGCCCAGGTAGATTCGTCTTTTTCAATAGTCATAAGTACTTATTCTTCATATACAATTATCTATATTCTACTCTGAATTTAGATTATCGCCAAATAGCTTTCTGTACCAAGTATTTTGATTGTGTAGCGAATAACCTTCAATTGATAACTTTCCATCTTTTGAGCTTAGACTTACTTGCCCTAATTGAGCAGTATCTAACCAAAGTACCTGATGATCTAAGTGCCTATCTTTAATCTCTGGATTAGGTAAATTCCAGGGGGTAAACCTTCCGGCAGATACCACACCAACCTTCCCTTCCATTACTTTTACCCACCGTTTGGTTGACGAGGTATTAGAGCCATGATGAGGAACTAAAAATACATCGATATCATCAAATGTATTTTGATTTAAAATCAACATCTCTGAAATCGCATCAATATCGCCAGTTAATAAAAAAGACCACTTATCAATGCTTAGTTTTATAACGCATGAGTGGGGATTATACGCACGGCTTACCATTCTCGGTGGCCAAATTGCGGTAAAATGCATTCCTGCTACTTTCCACTCTTCACCTTTAATACAAGGTTGATGATTACTGCCTTTCTCACTCGCTCTGACCCAATTAGGACTAAAAGTATCTATTAAATATTTTTTCCCGCCTGCGTGATCGTTATCTGAATGACTTAGGATCAAGCCGTCAATACTCTTTATTCCTCGATGATGCAAAATCGGTTCAATAACACTTTCAGCAATGCTGCCAGTTCGCCATCTCCCGCCTGTATCATAAACAACAGTATGCCCTTGGCTAGATAATAGTAGTGATAAACCATGCCCCACATCTAAAAAATCAACTTGCCACTCTCTTTCTGGCTTAATAAACAGTGATCCGATAAATAAAAGTATAATTGGTTGAATAAAAAAACGTATGGGAAGTAACAACTTAAGCGATAAAATAAAAATAATAGCGCACAGCAATATATTAATATGATTTGGTAATACAACCCATGATTGTTCCGCATTTTTTGCTAACCACCATACCGGAGATATGGATAAATTAGCCCACTCCCATCCTATTTTTGCAATCTCATTACTGAATTGTTCCATAATAACCGTAGCTAGACTTAACGGTACCGTAAAAAAACTAACCCAAGGTACAGATAGAAGATTGATGAATGGCGATAAGTAACTTACACCTGAAAAGAAAACACCTTGAATCGGCGCTAATAAAATAAAAAGAGCAAACTGGATAAAGATGACTTGTCGCCATTTTTTAAATAATGGTTGGTCTTTGGCGTAAACAAAGATCTGATAAAAATGAAGAGATAAAAAAACCACGCATACCGCACTAAATGAAAGCCAAAAACTTATAGAAAGGTAAGAAAAAGGATTGAGTAACAAACATAGCAATAAACACCACAATAATAATTGATGTTTTGGCCAACGTAATCGGTATATCAATAAAATAGATACGATAAAGCAGGCAATCAAAGCCCTAATCGTCGGGAGTGAAAAACCCGCAAGCCACGCATAGAAAACAGCAAAAAGACAACCGAGAATAATAGGCAACCATCGCTGACTCTTTTGAGAAAAAACAAGACGGGCCCCCTTACCTAACCACCAACCAATCGCAAAAATAAACCCAATATGCAGTCCTGATATTGCCATTAAATGCGCCAAACCAGAGTTACGGAGCACACGCCACTCAGAGGCACTAATCTCTCCTTTGTAACCAAAGGTTAGTGCAAGGAGTAAAGATTGATACGCTTCATTAACTGTATTTTCATAGACTTTTTGAAACCATTGAGTTCGATAGGTGGGCTTATCTTTTAATAAGGTTGCATTAATTATCTTACCGTATGAATGTATCCCTTTCGCTAGTGCATAATCTTCAAGCTTGTAACCTACTTCATTATGTCGGCCAATGGGCGGACGTAGCTTTACACTCATTTCCCACAGTTGACCTTGCTTAAATAGAATCATTTCTGACTCTTGGTTAAATTGCTTCTGATAATCTCCAATTGATAACCTCAATAATGGCAAATCATAAAACTTAATTGGATGATTATTAATATCGCGAACTTGGACTAAAATTGAAGATGTTCTATTATTAAATGCAATTAGACTTTGAATTTCACCTTTGATGGTAATATCATGACCTTGACTATAAAGTAATTGATTAAAACTTTTATAATAAGTTATGTGTGAGGAAGTAATGATTAACCCAAGAAGGATGCCTTGTAATAACTTTGCTTGAGGGAATTTTAGCGCAATAATTATATAGCTAAAAACACACAATATAAATGCAAGCGACGGCAGGTTTGTTGGCCAATAGGCTGATGATAAAAGAATAAGAATTACGACAACGAGCTTGACTCGTATGTCTCGAAGAAGAAGCATTAACTTATGCCAAGAAAGTTCATTAAACGTTTTTTACCAAACCACGAGACAATTAAACGCCAGAAAGCATTAAAGATATTTGGAAACGTATTATATAACCCGAATCTATGGTGCTTAAACCGTCGTTCTGCGGCTGGGGCTTTTGCTGTCGGCTTATTTATGGCGTTTGTTCCTCTTCCAAGTCAAATGATTATGGCAGCAGGCTTAGCTATTCTTTGTAGTGTAAATTTACCTTTATCAATCGCTTTAGTGTGGGTAAGTAATCCCGTGACTATGCCTGTGTTATTTTATGGCGCTTATAAAATTGGCGCTTGGATACTATCAACGCCTACTCAACATTTTCATTTTGAGCTTTCTTGGGAGTTTATTGGTTCTCAGATGTCAACAATTGGCCCCCCTTTCCTATTAGGTTGTGCTATTTGTGCTATCGGCTCATCCCTTATCGGTTACTTTGGTATACGAGGACTCTGGCGTTACTCAGTAGTACGAAGCTGGCAAAAGCGTACATTAAGATTAAAATAACAGAAACTAATCTACTCTTATGTTTGAGTTTCAACCTATAGCTAGCAGTAAAATTTTGCTGTCAGTTCACAAAAAACTTTCTTCGTAAACAAACAGTATGCTAGCTTTAACGTAATATGCTTGTGGGTATCTTATTAATAAAACAACGTCTTTAGATATTGTCATTCATTATAAGATACTCATACTAATCACAGTAAGTAAGTAAGTAAGTAAGTAAGTAAGTAAGTAAGTAAGTAAGTAAGTGATTGGTATCACTCATAATACTAATAACAAACAAAAATATAGGCCACAGCTTGCTTAAAGCACTTGATATGAATGAATTAATTGAATGCCATTCTGATCAATTACTTATATCAGACAGCGGACCCACAGTGCTTTATTCAGAATGGGGCGTAATAAAAATGGGGTGGGGTTTGGCTTATTGAATCACCAAAAATGGGTGAAACAACAGCCTAGAATAAAAGCCCATACTTCAGATATGGGCTTTTTAATTTACCTAACTGGCTTTATACCAAAATGATTAAGCAAACACTTCTTGTAATTGAGGAACGACTTGTTTCTTACGGCTAAGCACACCATCTAGCCATACACGGCCGTTTTCTGTCGCTTTACCGTAAGCTTTAGATGTTAGTTCTTCATTATCACTAACGACTAATAGTTCCGAACCTTCTTTCATGATGTCAGTTAAAAGTAAGATCATAGTATGACGATTACCTTCGACTTTCATTGCTGCGATATCCGCTTCTAATTCTTCTTTGATTTCATCAAACACGGCAAGATCGATAACTTCAAGTTGGCCGATACCTACTAGCTCGCCATTCATGTTGAAATCTTTAAAGTCACGCATTACAAGATCACGTACAGGTGTACCTTCTACTGCAGATTTTACTTTAAACATTTCCATGCCAAGTGCTTTATAATCTTCAATTCCAGCGATCTCTGCTAGCGCTTCAACACACTTGATATCAGCAGTTGTGCAAGTTGGTGATTTGAAGATTACTGTATCACTTAAAATTGCGCACAACATGATACCAGCCATGTCTTTTGGAATTTCAACATTGTAGAAATCATACATCATTTTAATGATTGTATTACTACAACCAACAGGGCGGATCCAACACTCTAACGGTGTCGAAGTTGTTAAATCACCCAGTTTATGGTGATCAACAATACCGACAATTGTTGCTTCAGCAATATCATCTGGTGCTTGTGTTAGTTCTGAATGATCTACAATGTAAACCTCTTCACCAGCATAGCTTAATTTTAATTCAGGTGTTTCTACGCCAAACTTTTCAAGGATAAATGCAGTCTCAGGAGACACTTCACCTAAACGAGTAGGAGTTGCTGCTTCACCGATTTGATTTTTTAAGTAAGCTAGTGCAATCGCACCACAAATTGAATCTGAATCTGGGATCTTGTGACCCACTACATACATTGACATTGTATTACTCTCCTTTAAATATGGCGCTATTCTAACAAATTGAGAAGATTTGAAAACAGAAAGTATCTATAGATACATAAACTATTGAGCCCGCAAATCAAGGTAAGAAATTGTAAATAGCAAAAAGGCTTGTACCTTTCGATACAAGCCTTTTCTAAATATGGCAGGGGTGGAGAGATTCGAACTCCCAACACGCGGATTTGGAATCCGCTGCTCTGCCAGTTGGAGCTACACCCCTGTAGTTTTTTTTATGACTTAACTTTGTCTAATTCTTACTTTTAACTAAGTAAGAAGAAATTCAAGCCTGGCGATGTCCTACTCTCACATGGGGAAACCCCACACTACCATCGGCGCTATTACGTTTCACTTCTGAGTTCGGCATGGGATCAGGTGGGTCCATAACGCTATGGTCGCCAAGCAAATTCGTCTATATCTCCCGCTTGTTATAAAGCTCGCTAGCTGCGTTAATTTATTCTCTCATTCGCTCATTTACAGAAGTAAACTCACTCATTCGAATCACAAATTGCCTTGCTATCAAACTTTATTCCAGCGCTACTAATAGCAAGGGAAATATAATAATCTGGAAAGCTGTTTCTCTATAAAAGAGTATTCTTAATCACATTCAATATGGTTCTTGGTTAACGAATCCGTTAAAACCCCTTGGGTGTTGTATGGTTAAGCCTCACGGGCAATTAGTATCGGTTAGCTCAATGCCTGACAGCACTTACACGCCCGACCTATCAACGTTGTAGTCTTCAACAGCCCTTTAGAGACCTTAAAGGTCTAGGGAT
>JAAGZR010000239.1 GCA_024206155.1 Aliivibrio sp. | reverse complement strand
TCCATGTTCCACTCCATTGGAATAAATAGATTATACAGTCCTGATTTAGTCTGACCATTTGCATTACGTGTTTTTAAATCTGAATCCTCAAACAAACGTTTAAAGTTTTCTCCACCTTTACTAAGCGCATTTGAAGTTGACCCCATCATACACTTACCGATTATCTTGCTACCCAACCTTAAACAAGTCTTGGTAACACGCCAGTTATTTTGAATGTTATTTGGTTTTAACCACTTACCCGATTCGTCATGAACTAAAAGCAAAAGCTTTTCACCATCATAAGAGTTATCATCCGTGTTCTTCCAGTCAATCGTTGTGTCTAATCCTGTTAACTCATCATCCATAACCTCATGCATATTCTTCTTGGTTATTTTAGAAGCTGGAACTCTGAAGGCTAATTCAGTTTTTGGTTTATCCATACCATCCTGTATAGGTTTAAAAAAGAATGGAAGTCTATTTGCTATAGGAACAACCTTATCCGTAAACATTTTTTTTGCATCCGAACCAGTTTTAGATAATATACCAACCCTTGAATCTCTAGCAAGCGTTCCTGTATTCACACACTCAGATGACCCCATAAAAGAAAACCCTGAACGTCTTATTTTAAGATAGTCCATTCCAAAACATCTCTTGTCTGCTTTACAAGCTTCCCAGTATATAAAAAATATTCTATTTGCCTCACGGTAATCTGGATATCCAACATCTATGCTTGTCCATTGTAGATACATATAATGAGAACCTGTAATGTAAGTTGGTTTTCCATTATTGTAGAACCAGAAACCTAACTCTCTTCTGTCAAACTCCGACTCTATATAATCTACCCATTTGTTTTTAAATGCAGAAGGTCTGTCGTTCCACTGGAATATAGAATTAATTCTAGATAAATCTTTAGGTAGTTCTTCCCTTTCCCAGTACTGGTCTTCTTTTTTATCAGAACGTTTAAACAACTCCTTTGGCTCTTTAGGAAGTCCAATTGCTAAACCATTTATATTTATTATCTGACCTATTGTTCCATTTCTAGATATTACTACTAAGTCATACTTTTCACTATAACCGTATAACCACGTCTTAGCTCTATTCTTTTTTGTAAGAACAGATTTAGGAATGTAATCTTTTATTACCTGATATAATTTATTTTGACCTTCGTTCTGCAAATCCTTGTTTTGTATCTGTTTTATTTACTTGTCCTCCAGAGTTAATAACCTCTTCTTCTAAATCTATTTTATTTAATATCTCAAACGCATCGAATATAGCTAGTTTTTTTGTAGCTGCTGCGTTCTTCAGTCTATCTGCCGCCAACTCATCGTCTGGGTCAGGCTTTATAATATCTTCTTTCGCTACCTTTATCAGTTGCTCTACAGCTCTACGCCCTGCATGTATAATTTCTTTTTTTAAATCCTCTGACTTCATAACTTCATTGTTATTTGATGGTCATACATTCTATAAAGCTTCTCATCGTCTACCGTAAACTCATATTCACTCTCTGGTTTAAACGATATTTTATCTCCACTATTGACTCCTTGTGAAGATAAATATTTATTTGGGTATTTCATAATACCAATCAATGGTTCTTCTTTCCCAAGCTTCATTATAAATGATTCTTCAACAGGCACAGGTTTAACAAAACAATATCTATCATGACAAACCCACTGGTCATTATGTTTGTACATAAAGAACTGGTCGTCCTCTATAAAAAATAAATCATCTTTAAAAAAACTCTTACCACTCTGCCTTCTTCCCTTCATATCATTATAAAACTTAAATACATTGTGGTGCACTAAAAGTAAATCTCCTACCTCTATTTCTCCATTATAACCAAGAGGTGTAGACACAACCACACCTAGTCTGTTTGACGCCATGTGGTTTTCTTCTGAGGTACTTGTTATAAAATCCACACCATCTATATCTTTAGTATTGGTATATCTTTTATCGTCAAGTGGTTTAACAATAAAATAAATAGGTGACCTCATTAAAAGTTTATATTATATTCAATTGAAACTGGCATATTAGAGTTAAACTCTTTCCAGAGCAATATCTCTCCCTCTCTTTTTATCCATATTTTTACACTATCACTTCGCTCAACATACTGTATTAAGTGAATAAAATACTTCCCACCCAAGACATCTTGACCTACTATATAATGCATAGCATCAGACTTATAGTTTGGCCCTATTGAGATTTTACGAATATCCATTAGATTAAATTTAATTTATACAAAGATATAAATAAATTACCTGCCTTGACCTCTATATTTTTTCTGGTAATACTTAGATGATTTTACTTTAGATGTTTTAGTTTTAGCATGTACTCCTGGTCTACGAGTTTTTGGTTTCTCGTAAAGGATTGCTGACATCGACTTTGCCATTTAATTAGATTTATTATTTAATTTTTCAAACGTTCTCATACCACCTAATCCAAGCATACCTACAAGAACTGTCATAAGATGCTCCATCTGTAGAGCAGGTGGTGCTGTTGCAGCTCCCATATACCATACCAGCATATCTCTTATAATAAAATTATACGCAAGAGCTATACCACACACCCATCCAATAAAAGGACGCCATCCGGCTACAAAGATTGTTCTGTGCTTCGCCTCCATCTCATTGATGGCAGTTTGCATTTCAATTAGCTTTTGAGGGTCAATCTCTTTTCCCTTAATAAGTTCTCTTATTTCAAGACCTAGGCCATCTACGCCTGAGTCACTGAATCCTAATAATTTTTTTAATAATTTAAGCATAAGTCCAAATTACGTCTTTTGTTTTAATTGGGTCAGCATCAACATGAATAAATGTTTTTGCTATTCCGATGCGATTGAATCCAACTTCGATAAGAGCTGATAATATTTTGAATCTATCTGCAGAGGATGTTGCATGTATGTCGGCAGCGAATCCTCTAAGATGCGACGAGTTCTCTGTCCCTCCAACCTTTGCATTATGTTTTGGAGTTCTGAAGCCGGAATTAATTTTGAATTGTGTCCCTGCAATTTGACGTGCACTGTCGAGCAGGAATAAGAAAGATTCATCCATATTCCTACCACTATCAGGAAAATCAGGCGAGTCAAATTCTGCATAACTAAAGTGTTTCACTTTTTTTGAAGTAGTTGATAAATTTTGATAATTGTATAAACTATAGTTGCTAGTAAAAGTAAACTTTGTAAAGCCTCATTAATTTGAGATATACTAAGTACTAAAACAGTTATTCCTAGTATCGTAGGTTCAAAATCTAAATTCATCTTATTCTGTATCATTATTTAAAGGTCCATTTTCTATTTCCCAAGTTTGAGAATCTTCATGCCATGCATAGTACTGGTTTTCTGCTAAACCACTTTCATCTGGTTTTTCTACCGGTGCTGCCCAATCTGAATTTTCATTTAACGTCCAACTTGGATATGGACTTGGCTCTATAAAAACATCTTTATCTGAATCATAAGTATATCCAACTCCAGCAAACTGTTTTCTAATATTACTATTATAAGATGTTTGCACCCAATTTTCATGACCAAAAAGCGCAGAACAAAACTCTACCCCTTTAGCTTCGCTTTCTATTTCACCATCAAGCAGTTCATTGTTGTGCACAACAATAACTCTTGTTACTACGTTACTCTCATCAAGTTCTACAAAATGTGCCATATTTTATTTTTTACAAAGTTAATTATTTTTTTCTTTATGAATGAACATAAGTTCCGCTACCTGTATATTTTAACACCGTGTCGTCTCCTGTAGTTGTCACGGTTGGTGAGCCTGTCGTAGTTCCACTATATTCAGATGTTTTTATTCTTAAAATAACAACTCCCGAAGCTCCACTACCACCAGGTTGTGTTTGATATTTACCACCTCCACCTCCACCACCAGTGTTAACTGTTCCGCTACCAGCCGAACCACCTTGAGCATCACCACCACCTCCGCCATAACCAGCGTGGGTGGTTTGAAGAGGGGCATAATCATATCCAGAGAAATCTGAACCTCCACCACCTCCGCCACCAATGCCTACCAAAGAACCTGTTATCTTTGTATATAATCCATCTCCACCTCTACCGGCAACAGCTCTGTCTCTATTACTTCCTCCAGTAACAGCGGCTGGAACACCTGGCGAACCAATTCCACCACCTCCAGAACCACCAGGGATTCCTACTACATTTTGTGATGCAAAACCTCCAGGGAATCCTCCGTTAGGTTGATACTGGCCTTTGTTAACAAGACCAGTTGTTCCACTTCTTGACAACCCTCCCAGACATCCTGCAAACTTTCCATTAAAATCTCCAGTAGTTGCACCACCTCCACCACCTAAACAAGCTATGTCGCCTGTAAGATAATTAGGGAGAGTTTTATAAGTTGTTGTATTAGGACCAGTAATTGATGACTCAGTACCATTATTAGCTTGGTCTGTTCCATAACCACTATTATCAACTTGACCTGCACCTCCTGACCCAACGGTTATAGTATAAGTTCCAGCACCTAATGTAACTGCAGGAAGAGGTTTACGTCCTCCACCTGAAACAAGCCCATAAGATGTCAACATTGCTCCAGCACCACCCCCTGAACCTGTTCCGTATGGTGAGTTTTGTTTTCCACTACATCCAGCTCCTCCACCACCTTGTACAACAAAGTCCATTGTTCCAGAAACTGTTTGTCTATCTGAGTTTGGAGTAACAATAAAAGGCCCTTCAGCTATTGAACTAGATTGAACATCATTTGCGTTTACAGTTATAGTTGCATAAGCATTTGATGATGAAAAGAAATTTCTACCAGTCCAACCTGTATTACTTACTACATCGTTTCCTGACCTCCAAGAAACAATTTTACCTGTACCATTTTGTGTAAAAGCAGTACTTGTTCCATTATAGCTTCCTCCTACTTTTCCTTGTGTACCACTATCAAGTCCATACACAGTTTGCGCATAAGTTGCTGTCGAACTGCCGTCATAAGTTAAAAACTCATCCCCTGCATTTTGACTGTTCCATCCGGATAAAGTTCCAGCGGCTGTATTAAGCATACCTTGACCAACGCCAAAGCTCGCCCTAGCAAGAACTAAAGTTCCTGAACCAGTAGGACTTGTCCATTCTCTAAGCTCGCTACCTACATTTGAACCCGCAGAGGGTCTTCCCCTGTATAATACTAAAAAGTTATTACTTC
This sequence comes from Aliivibrio sp., assembly GCA_024206155.1. Lineage (GTDB taxonomy): Bacteria > Pseudomonadota > Gammaproteobacteria > Enterobacterales > Vibrionaceae > Aliivibrio. Next base: position 3,765 of record JAAGZR010000239.1, on the reverse strand, counting down.
CATTTACAACACTAATACCTGTTATATCATCTGCAGAAGGATTATAAATAGTAGTAAATGATGTAGGAAGCGTTCCAGCAGAAACCTGTAATTGGTCATAATCTATATTTCTCAACCACTGTGTATTGTTGTAATTTTCAATAACGTTACCTCTAGCACCTGCTGCTGAAATAGTTGTCCAAGACCCACTAGCGTCTGCATTTGCATTATAGTAAAGCCCTGTAGTTGTGTTAGACCCAAAAGCCCAAGCGTTACCATTCCATTTTAAATCACAGCTTGCGGAAATATTAGCTCCTGATATATATATAGTTCTTTTCCAATCAACTCCTGTAAAAGAACGAAAAACTTCTGTATCACTTCCATTACTTGCTAAAACAACCCAACAAGTTCCATTATACGCAGATGTTTTACCTGTAAATCCACTAGAAAAAATATCCCCAGAATAACTTAAGTTAGTATAGTTTGCTATATCAGTAAAATCAGCATAGTTTGAAAAAAACACCCCTGGTCTTTCTGCATCGAGCAAAACCCACTGAGCATAAGATTGATTTACAACACTAAACCCACCTCCTCCTCCAGAAGCTTCAGCGGCGATTGCATACCAAGCGCTACCATCATAAAATTCTATTTGATTATTATCTGTATTATATCTCCATTCGCCAGATGTTGCTGAAGATGGTCTTTGTGCAGTAGTTCCAGATGGTAACTGCAGAGCGCTATCTAAAGTATCTAGTTGAAATAAATCCGGTGATGTAATTTTTGTTGTTGCCATAATTTATGAGTGTACGTATGTTCCGCTACCTGTATATTTTATTATTGTATCTGTTCCGTCAATTGTTACTGTAGGGCTTCCAGTTGTTGCTCCTGAATATGAAGATGTCGGAATCCTTAATATAACAATTCCTGAGCCACCATTAGCGCCAATTTCTGTATTGTTTCCAGCACCACCGCCTCCACCTCCGGTGTTTGCGCTACCTGGTGCTTGGTTGTTTTGAAATCTTACTCCTCCTCTTCCACCGCCTCCAGCACCACCTTGTGAAAAAGTACCGTTTCCTCCAGCACCACCTCCACCACCATAGTTTACTGATGTACCTGTAATTGAAACCGCTAATCCATCTCCTCCAGGACCAGGCCCTGAAGCTCCAACTTCACCAACTTCACCAGTTCCGCCTCCACCGCCGCTTCCAGCACCTCCATGATATCCTTGACCAGGAAATCCGTTGCCATAAGTTGAAGATTGATTAGATGCGCTTCCGCCACCTCCACAGCCTCCATCACCGCCAGACCTTCCATCTAAAGGGTTTCTACAAGTACCACAGCCTCCGCCACCTCCGCCACCTCCACCACCGATGGAAGTTACTTGAGTAGCCAAAGGAGGTTGAATTGACGAACCATTTCCTGGAAATCCTTGATAAAAACTTGAAGTTCCACCACCTCCAGTTCCTCCAGCTCCAATCGTTACTGTATATGTACCAGCAGATAATGTAATACCTGTTTCAGCAGTAGCACCACCACCAGAAGTAGAACCATAAGAAGTTCTTAAACCTCCAGCACCACCTCCACCACCGTAGAATCCTCCACCACCTTGACCACCGCCAGAGACAATCATAAAATCTATAGTTGGTGCTGGTCCTTCTAAAAATTTCCATTCTGACCCGTTATAATATTCTAAAGCCGATGACGAGCCGTTCATAGACTCCTGTGTATTATTCCTAATTGCGCCTGCAACTCCTGTTGGTCTATCAGACCTATTACCGCTAGGCATTTTTAATCCCGAATCACCAATTGAATTAGTGTAAATTAAATTATCTTTACCTCCCATATATCCGTGGAATTTACAGTAATAACTTACTGTGTCAAAGTTTCCACTTACAGTTATAGTAACATCACCAGAATAAAAAGTATAAGTGTTTCCGTCAGGCCCTGTCGCTGTTCCTTCATCTACAGCTCCTGTATAAGATATCTCTGATGTTTTACCATTGTTAATTATAGCTATAGGGTGAGAAGAAGATACACTGCTTAAAACATAAGTTCCGTTTACAACTCCATACACACCATAGTTACCATTAAATACATATTGATTACCGCCACTTGACCCTACATAAGTAACAGTGTTTGTGGCTGCTAAAGAATAATCAGGTCTTCCTGCATTTAAATCTAGTACTTGTGATGTTATTTTTGTTGTTGCCATATTATTCTATTGTAGATTCTACTAATTCCCAATTAACAATTTCTTCATTCCAAATATACGAATTTTCATTATCTGGATAAGCCACTGGTGCTTCCCATACACATAACTCTTCATTTAATACCCAACTATTGTAAGGTGTTGGAGCAATAAAACCATCTAATTTCTCATCATAATAAAACCCAATTCCTGCATAATTTTTTCTAAATGGAATTCCTTCAGCTAAATGAGTTCCTAAAAATGTATTAAAAGATGTTCTTTTACATTTTTTTCCCTTACCATAATAAGCTTCCCAATGCTCTGTCACATCTAACTCCACCTCTGGTAAACTTTCTATCTGAGCATATAAATCATTTATTTGCTCATCATAAACTAACTGTTCCTCAACAGGCAATTCATTTTTTTGATTCTTTAAATCTCTAATTTGATTTTCTAAATCACCACTATCTTTAGTCATCATCATCTCATCCTTACCTTTAATGATGTTTGTAACTATGTTTTTATTATTTAATATTGCGTAATGTGCCATTATAATTGTGTTACTTCTAAAGTTGTTGAACTTTTAAATTCATAATAATTATAAGTTGCGTCTGAGTTTGTGCTGTCATAACCAGATAAATTAGCTGTTATAGCACTTTTATTTACTCTTACAACCACTATTCCTGACCCACCAGCATACGCTGGTAATGGGGGTGTCGTGTTTGGATAAGTAGACCTTCCTCCCCCTCCTCCACCTAACCCAGGCGTTCCTGCTGTACCTCCTCCGGGATTATGTTGGTCACTCTGACCATCTCCACCACCACCTGCTCCACCAGGTGTTGCAGTGGTCCATCTTCCAGCTCCACCACCACCAGCATATAATGGTCTGGCAGCATCGGCAAATTCTCTTGTTGTAGTTCCTTGCCCTACCCCTTTTGTTGTACCATCTGAAGCTCCTCCATTTCCTCCATCAGTTCCTCCCCCTCCATCAGTAGCCGTACCTCCACCTGAACCACCATTACCACCATCGTAACTTTGTTTACCTCCAGTACCACCTCCTATTGAATAAGTAGTACCGTTATTAATTATACTTGTAGTTCCTCCAGTTCCTCCAGCCGGACTTGAATTATAAACTCCTGCCGCTCCTCCTGCACCCACATTAACAGTTACACTTCCAAATAGCGCTAAAGTAGCCGTAGTGGTTGTATAACCACCAGCACCACCACCAGGATAATCACCGCTCAGATTATTTTGCGCTCCACCGCCTCCTCCGCCTCCTACCATAAAGACTTCAGCATTTTGTGTTCCTGGAGGATTTAAAGATGTTCCTTCTCTTAAGTTAGACCAATCAGTTCCGTTATAAAATTCTAATTTATTGTCTGTTGTATTATAACGAGTATCACCAGAAACAGGTGAACCAGGTCTCTGAGCTGTCGTTCCCTTAGCCCATACAAGAGCTCCAGTGTTACCACTCATGTCAATTACGTTTGTAGTTACTTTGTTTGTTGCCATGAGCTAAACGTTATTGTGTTATTACTACTTCTATTCCATTTGCTGCGGTTGTCGGTGGCGCTGTTGCGAAAGTTAATGTCGTTCCT
>JAAGZR010000238.1 GCA_024206155.1 Aliivibrio sp. | reverse complement strand
GCATAGTTCAATTACCAAATGGTTATTACCAAACAGAATACCAAGATTTTCGAAATGAAGAAACCTGGAAGGATGTTACACGGCGAGAAACAATGGAAGCCGCTGAAACTTCAATTGATACAACGATTGAACACTACAAAAAAAAGCTTGAATTTATAAACGGGCCAAAAGTAGTAAAGACCTTTAAATAAACCAATACTTAAATTAAATCTAATTAAATCATGTCAGACGCAATAGTCAAGAATCTTAACTTCGGCGAAGAAGCCCGAGTTAATGTGTTTAAAGGAATTGAAAAACTCACAAATGCCGTTAGCTCCACATTAGGCGCTAGCGGTAAGTGTGTAATGCTGGAAGATCACACAGGTAGACCAATCATAACAAAAGATGGTGTAACAGTTGCTGATTCTATAATACTTAGAGATCCAGTTGAAAATATGGGTGCAACGCTATTAAAAGAAGCAGCACGAAAAACAGTACAAGAAGCCGGTGACGGTACGACTACAGCTACAGTATTAGCACATGCTATATTAAGTGAAGCTTATAAGGTTGATAATAAAACAAACTCAAGAGAGCTAAAAGACGGAATCAACACCGCTGTAGAAAAAACTGTAGCATATTTAAAAAAATTATCAGTGGAGGTTAAAGACGATATGATTGATCAAATCGCTACTATCTCTACAAACAACGACCCAGAATTAGGTAAAATAATAGCTGACGCATTTAGAGCAGTTGAAAACACAGGTGTCGTTATGATGGAAACATCGTCAGATGGTACAACTTATGTTGAAACTGTAGATGGTGTTCAGTATGACAAGGGACTTAAAAACTCTCACTTCATCACAAACCAATCAACAAAGACTGCTGAGCTAGATAAGCCACTAGTGCTTTTGCTAGAATCACCAGTTGATACAATAAGACAGATTCAGTCTGTGCTAGAGTACGTAATAAAAAACAACAAACCTTTGCTTATTATAGGCGATTTAGAACAAGGTGTTTTATCAGCTCTAGCTATGAACCGCATGAAAGGAGCTATTAAAGTAAATGTTATTGACGCACCAACATACGGTATAAGCAAACAGCAAATGCTACAAGACTTATCGCTATTAACTGGCGCTACTATTATAAACGAAGACCTTGGCGATGACATGGATATGATACAGCCAGAGCATTTAGGTCAGTGCGTTAAAAGTATAACTTCTCACGAAGATACAATACTTCAAGTTGACGGTGTGTCTGAACAAGTTGCTGATGTTATAAAAGAATTAAAACAGAAGCTTTTAAAAGAAAAAAATCCTAATAAGCTTGTAAAGCTTGAAAAAAGACTAGCGCTACTATCAGCTAAAGTAGCTATAGTTAAAGTAGGTGCTAATTCTGAAATAGAATTAAAAGAAAAAACAGATAGGGTTGAAGATGCTATCTGTGCTACGAAAGCCGCTATAAAAGAGGGTATAGTACCAGGAGGTGGAATAGCCTTGTTAAATGCTTCTAATAATATAAAAGCTAAGAGTGAAGGTGAAAAAGTATTGCTACAAGCAATTAAAGCACCTTATGAAACAATTCTTACTAATGCAGGTCTTGAAGTTGTTTATCCTAAAGTTAAAAACAAAGGACTAAACGTGGTTACAGGCAAAGAAGTAAATATGGTACGAGCAGGGATTATTGATCCACTACTGGTAACTAAAAGCGCCCTTAAAAACGCGGCTTCAGTAGCAACAACAATATTATCTACAGATTGTGTAATTAATAATTTAAGAATAGATGAAAGCAATAGGTAGAAACTTAATAATATCAATAGAAAAAGAAGGTACTACTAAAACACAAGGTGGTTTACTTTTATCTGAAAATCAAAAAAATGATTTAAGATATAGAAAAGCACTTGTTGTTTCTGCAGGAGAAGAAGTGTCAGGTATAAATAAAAATGATGAAATATTTTTCGATAGACACGCTGGACATAAAATAGAGTTTGAAAAAAATATATATCACGTTATAAAGTCACAAGACGTAGTTATTGTAGTATGAGAAGGTTAGAGGCAGACGATATAAAAGACCTAAACCTTATGAAACACTACAGGATTATAAGAAAATGGGCTTGCAGAAATAACGATCTAAACGACGCTGATCTAGAACTTTTGATTTATCTAGACTGTATAGATATGTTTAGAAAGAAAGACTTTCAAGATGGAAGTTACTCTTACAGTTGGGACAATCGTCGGTGGAATAGATTATTAAAAGAAGGCTGGATATTTGTGTGGCGCCATAGAAATAGAACCACACAGAAATACCATATATATAAAACATCTATTAAATGTAAGCAGCTTATAAAGCGTGTTTACAGAATGATGCTAGGTAAAGAAGATATACCTACATCTGGAGCTAAT
>JAAGZR010000237.1 GCA_024206155.1 Aliivibrio sp. | reverse complement strand
GATGCGAAAAGCTATGAAATTAAAGTGGTTCAATTTCCTAAGCCTCTTGGGGGCTGATATCAATAAATGGAAAATGTTCAATAAATAGACCACACTTATTGATTATAAAAAGTAGAACAAAGGATAGCTGATGAACTTAAGGATGAGGCATTGGTGTATAGGGTTGATTTTTACTGGCTATTGCTCAGAGGCAGTGTCTGTTTCTGAATTATGGTTAGATCGCTATGCGTATGACGCCATTCAGCAAGGTTTTAATAAGAAAGACATTTCTGTTTATGATAAGAAGCGTGCCAGTATCAATGGTTATTCACTAGCAGCCTATACTGATTATCGTGCATTTTTATTTGATATTACTAATAAAACACCCGATCAAGTGAATCAATTCTCAACAGAGTATTCTGACTATCCTTTTTCTGTTTCCATTCGTGCTGGTTACCTTAATGCGTTAATCGCATCTAAAAATTGGAAAGCGTTAACTGAGTATCAAATCACGTTACCTAGAGATCAAGATTACCAATGTTGGTATTACACCGCTCATTATCACCAAGGAAATACGGCGTTCGCATTTAAAGGAGCCGAATCACTTTGGTTAAATGGGGAGAGCGTCTCTACTGCTTGTAATGCGTTGTTTTTATATTGGACGCAGTCGGGAGGAAAAACAGATACGGAGATCCTTCAACGTGCACTATTGGCAGTAGAGCGGCGCAATCCACGTCTAATTACTTATTTACGAAAATTAGCATCTAGTGAGCAGAGTCAGGATGTATTGACCGAAATGCTAGAGTTATATCAAAAGCCAAACAAAATGATAATGCGCTTTGAAACCAAAAAAGATAATTCGTTTAATCGTGCTTATGCTCAAACAATGTTTATGCATGTAGCTCGCCATGATGTCAGTAAAGCCTATCCTACGTTTCAGTTTTTAATGGATCATTTTAAGTTTGAAGAGGGAGAGTTTCAACCGGGGTTAGAATTTGCGGCTGTTCGATTATTAGAAGCAAAAGATCAAAATGTGATTGAATGGCGAGATCAGGTATTTGAAAATTCAAGCAATAAAACAGTATTAGAGCAACGAATTCGATTGGCGATTAGAAAGGCTGACTGGAAAGGTATTCAACATTGGGTCTTGAAGTTACCAGAAGAGAATACAACGTCGTATCGCTGGCAATATTGGTTAGGACGCAGTGAAATTGAATTGGGCGATAAGGCAGCGGGAGAGGCGAGATTAAAACGCATATCGGGGGAGCGTCACTTTTATAGTGTGGCAGCAGCAATCAGTCTTAATAGGCAAGTTAAATACCCTATAGCACGGGCTGAAGTAAACAGTGAAAAGCTGTCTATGTATGAATCAGATATAGCTAGAATACATGAATTGTTAGCACTTGGAAAAGAAGGGGCAGCAAAGAGTCAATGGCGCTATCTAATTAGTCGAACACCAATGAAAGACAAAGCTTTACTTACTGCTTATGCAAAACAACAGAAATGGCAGGCTTTTGTCCATGATGCGACATTGGTTGGCCAACTATGGGATTACATTTATTTGCGTTTTCCTGTTCATTATTATGATGTATTTGAACGCTATGGTAAGAAACATAAAGTAGATGTTATTTCGTTATTGTCATTAACACGGCAAGAGAGTGGTTTTTCTCCGTTCGCTCATTCTCCTGTGGGGGCTTTAGGCTTAATGCAGGTTTTACCAAGTACAGCAACGTACATCACAGATAAATATGATATCAGCTATCAACAAAGATCTGAGCTGTTTAACGTTGAAAAGAATGTTGAAATTGGCAGTCGCTATCTTGGTCATTTATTGAATCACTATGATCAAAATAGAATTTTTGCTTACGCTGCGTATAACGCGGGGCCAACGATGGTGTCTGTATGGCGACGACAGTCTAACCCAAATATTGATATCTTTGCGTATATCGAGGGCATTTCATTTAAAGAGACCAGAGTTTATGTGAAAAATATTTTAATGTTTGAAATGTATTATCGAGAAATAATGGGGCGGAAAGGTTCTTTTCTAACACAAGCAGAATCAAACTGGCATCCATAACGCAGCAGTTAAACCCTAAGTGTGACAGTGTCACTTGCTGGTATTTCAAGTATCTGAAAAAGAGATGGTTTCTAACTTTATCTGATCATTATTATTTATATAATGGCACCAACGTTAACTTTTGGAGTTTTTTATGAGAAGTCGTTTTGACCGAATTCGCCACGCTATTATGTTTGAATTGATAGGTCTTATTCTTATTGTCGGTGTTTTGAGTCAATTTGGTTTTGAAATGGGTCATGTTGGTATTATGGGGGTTGTATTTTCTCTTGTCGCAACTGGATGGAATTATGTTTATAACATCCTATTTGATAAGTACATGATGAGAAAAACAGGTAGTACGATTAAATCAACATTAAACCGTATTGTTCATAGCTTAGGATTTGAAGGTGGGTTATTGTTTTTAACTATTCCTGCAATGGCATGGTTTTTAAATATTAGTCTATTAGAAGCTTTTATTCTTGATATTGGTCTCGTTGTTTTCTATCTGTTTTATGCGTATGTTTATAATTTAGCTTATGATAAAGCTTTCCCTATTAATGAGATAAAAGAAGTCACTCAATAGATAGAGATTAACTTAACTAAGGAGTGCTTATGAGTCATAAGTTGTCAGATTTTTCAGTTCAAATTCCTATTAACAAAGAACTGTGTGCATTTCAGGATGAAGTAAAAGAACAACTGTATGACTTTAATCACTCTCGTCCATCTGAACATCAATTAAGGGTAGATGTATTACAGTCCATATTAGGTAATTATCAAGGTGTGATTATCGTCCCGCCATTTTATTGCGATATGGGAAAGAATATTCATTTCGAATGTGGTGGTTTTTTAAATTCAGGAGTAAAGATCTTAGATCTTGCTCCTGTTTTTATTGGTGAGTGCGTTCAAATTGGACCGAATGTCGTCATAAGTACAGCAGGACATCCTTTTGATTTAGCTGAGCGAGTGTTACCAATTGCTTCGGCTAATCCAATTAAGATTGGAGATAATGTTTGGGTTGGGGCAAATGCTGTGATTCTTGATGGCGTAACAATAGGAGATAGAAGTGTTATTGGTGCAGGCAGTGTAGTAACTAAAGATATCCCACCAGACTGTGTAGCTGTTGGTAATCCTTGCCGAGTTATTAAAACCATCACGCATTCAGAAATGCCAACAGATGAAGAGCTTGACGAAATGTGAGCAGATTTAACATGAGTTTTACTATCAACAAAACACACAATTGAATGATTTGTGAACAATAATATTTATTCGTGATCATAACGTCATATTGCTTTAAAAAAATCTCCTAGAATATATTTATAACCACAAGGAGGTAATTATGGACAGTGTCACTATTGCACTACATCAATTAAATAGAGCAATTGATCTTTATTTTAATGACCGTGATTTTATTAGCACGCTCACTTTAAGTAATTCAGCACAGGCTATTCTAAGAAAAAAACTGATTTCACAAAGTCAGGTAAAAGCCTGTGAAGATGTAATTTTCAATAAATCCTTAACTACTTTTCAGCAAAATTCAAAGACAGAACCATGCGTATCGCTTCACTCATTAGAAACTGAACGTGAGTGGGAAGAGAAAGCAACAGAAGTTTTAATGACTTGCTGTGAAAGTGTAATGAAGCTTAATTTACCACGCAGTATACAAGTATCGGCATTTGTGAGAGCAAAAAGCAAAATGTTTGTATGTTCGTAGATAGAAGCAAATGCATTAACTTACTATGCTGTAAGCCTCGCTGTTTTTCAAATTATGCCATTGTGAATTTGAAGGTTTAGACCCCCGTAAAATTGACGTGACGGTGGGTAACATTTGTAGTTGGTAACAAGAGCAATTACAAGAGGCATTAGGAATAGTTGTACTTCCTGAGTAAAAAGAGTTTAATAGAAAATCACGAGCTTATTCAGTAGAGCGGAAGCATCAAATGTCACAGATATTAACGATTGTTGCAAGAATTGAAGCCCAAGAAGGGAAAGCGGACTTTGTTAAGGCAGAAATGCTTAAGTTACTTGAGCCTACACGTAAAGAAGTAGGTTGTATTCAGTATGATCTTCACCAAGATAATGAGAATCCACATGTATTTGTATTTCATGAACAGTGGGAAAGCGAAGTGCTTTTACAAGATCATTTAATTACGGCTCATATTGCTGAGTATGTAAAAGCGGTAGACGGCTCAATCGCTTCATTTGTACTTAATCGTATGACGAAGCTTTAATAGACGTTAAGTAATTAGCCATTATTAAGTTACTTAGCCCATCTATAAAGAAAAAGCCACTCACGTATTACCATGAGTGGCTTTTTTATGTCTTATGTTATCATTACTGACTTCTTTAGAAAGAAAGGAAGATACCTGCAACTGTGGCACTCATTAAGTTTGCTAATGTTGCAGCAAAGATAGCTTTCATGCCTAAGCGTGCAATGTCTGGGCGACGACTTGGTACAACGCCACCTAATCCACCCATTAACATGGCAATAGAAGTTAAGTTTGCAAAACCACATAAAGCAAAGGTGACGATAGCTTGAGAGTGTTCACTTAATTGATCTTTTACTGCCATTAAATCTGCAAAGGCAACAAATTCATTAATAGCGATCTTTTTACCAATTAAACTTGCTGCGACGGTTGCTTCTGACCACGGAACACCAATTAGCCATGCAATAGGTGCAAATAGGTAACCAAAGATCAGATCTAGGCTTAAGTTATCAAAACCAACTAATAAACCCACTCTATGTAATCCACCATTAACCAGTGCAATTAAACTGATAATAGCTAATAAGCTTGCGCCAACCGCAAATACAATTTGTAAGCCATTTAATGCACCTTGTGATGCGGCATCTATAATATTTACAGGAGCATCGTCAACGATATCGTATTCATATTGATCGGCTTCATTAATTTCTTCGGTTTGTGGAACAATGAGTTTTGCCATCATCAAACCAGCAGGAGCCGACATAAAGCTTGCTGCGATTAAGTAACGTAATTCAACGCCTAAACCGGCATAACCGACCATTGTGCCACCGGCAACAGAAGCTAAGCCACCGACCATTACAGCAAATAATTCAGAACGCGACATTTTGGCAAGGAAAGGGCGTACAACTAATGGCGCTTCAACAGAGCCAACAAAGATATTTGCAGTTGCTGACATTGATTCGGTGCGAGTTGTACCAAGGAAGCGTTGTAAACCGCCACCAATAATTTTAATTATCCATCCCATTATACCTAGGTAGTAAAGAACAGAGATTAGGGCTGAGAAAAATACAATGGTAGGTAAAACGTTAACGGCAAAAATAAAGCCTAACTTGTATTGAGCAAGATCACCAAAAAGGAATTCGGTACCAACTCGACCATAAGCAATAATGTCTGAAACAGCCATAGAGATACTATTAAGGATAGTTTGGCCAATTGGTACGTAGAGGATGAATCCAGCGAACAATAACTGAATTAAGAACGCGCCTAATACAGTGCGCCATTTGATGGCTTGTCGGTTTTCTGAAAAAAGAAACGCAATCGCGAATAGGCAAACAATGCCTAAAATACTGACCAAAAAGTTCAAGGTCAAACTCCAAAAGTATTTAGTTGATGATTGCGGGGGTATTCTAGTCAAAAATAAAAGTGTGACAAGGATCAAAATGTTATTGGATCCACATAGCAATAACAAAAATAAGGTTATTTGTTTAAACTTTCATCAATAAATGAATATTTGAGAACTTTATCACATATAAAAGAGTCAGTTGTTACTATATGGGACAATAAGGCGATTTATTAGATCTAACCATCCCTAAATTAGAGTGATGGTTATATGATTAGATGTTATCAATTTTGTCTGAGTTAATGTGCTCTCGAACAAACTCCATAAAAATATGAACTTTTTTCGCTAAGAATTTATGGCGTGGGTAAACGGCATAAAGCGGCATGGATTGATTTAATTCCCAATCAGGTAAAAGCTGAACTAGCTTTCCATTACGCAGTTCATCAGAGAGAAGATAAGTGGCAATATAACCAATGCCATTACCTGACACGGTCGCATTACGAATCGCATCGGCCGAATCAATACGATAATTCCCCGATACTTTTATTTGTAGATTCTCATCACCTTTATGGAAACCCCAGACATTGTCTTTACGTTCACGACTCATATAGGTTAGACAATTGTGCTTTTTAAGATCGTAAGGGTGATAAGGGATCCCGTGCTTGGCAAGATAAGAGGGATTTGCAACAAGCACAAAGTGACAATCAATCAGATGCCTTGCGACAAATCCTTCTGGAGGGGAATCCATCACACCTATCCATAAGTCTAATTGCTCTGCAATCACATCGATCTTATGATCAAATAAAGTTATCTCTATATTAAGCTGTGGATAGCGCTGATGCAGCTCTGATAAATAAGGCAAAATATGATTGGTTGCAAAAGACTGGGCGATACCAACACGCAATTTACCATTAAGCGTGTCGATATTAGAAAGCAGTTCATTTTCAGCCTCGTTAATTTCATCGGCGATATTGGCGCAATGCACCGCAAATGACTGTCCAGCTTCGGTAAGCGAAAAAGAGCGTGTCGTGCGCTGTACTAACTGAACACCTAAGCGCTCTTCAAGAAGTTGAATTTGTAAACTTACTTGTGTTCTAGAAATATCCAGAAGCTGAGCTGCTTTGGTAAAGCTTTTTTGTTGTGTGAGCGCATTAAACACGATCATTTGTTTGGCTTGCTTTAACATAGGCTTCTCTATTGGTAACTTTAACAGGAAAAGAACG
>JAAGZR010000236.1 GCA_024206155.1 Aliivibrio sp. | reverse complement strand
GACATCAACGGTGATGTTTTGTACACTGATCAAAAGGTTAAATCTGAAACCATACCAAATCCAGATGCCATTCACAGCGCCTATCAAAAGGGTGAACTGCTTCCCACGGGAGTCAAAATCGTTTCAAACTATGCCATCAGAACTCGAATCCTCCTGGATCAAACATCATCCAAATCTACAAGCAAGCTTCTATCAAAATCTTGAGGTTCCTAAAAACATTAAAGATGCTGAATTGCGTATGCAGTGTTCTCGCCAAGCAGTAGAAGACATTGATCTACAGCTTGAAATTGTTGAACAGGAAATTGCTCTCGAAAGCGAGCAAGAAATTCCTTACAACGAAACTAAGCTAGATGAGTTTCGAGAACATAAACTCAAACTCATGAAAGCCAAGCGGTACCAAAACAACTCAGCCAATGCCTACTGGTATTACATGCAGGTTGCGGTAGGATAGTCGAAAAGGAGTGTCATGAATTCAAAACATTACGAGGAACATATTTATTACATCCTCGATCATTTTACGAAAGGTGGCACTCCTCTTCCTGCTTTAATTGGTAACAAGCTTGAATGGCAGGTCACTACGTTAGTAGCTGGCCTGCTTGCTAATGAACATGTCTCTTCTTCTCTTGATGCAGAAGATGTTGTTGATGCTGCCATTAATTATGTAAACATCATCCAGGAGCGTTTAGGTTATTATCAAAACTCAAAAGTAAATAACCTAGAACATTTGCTAGATAAGTAATATAATTTTAAAAACCATTGAACTTATCAGTGACCAAGCCAATTGCTCAGATCAGCTTTACGGTTGATATTGAAATTGAATATGACCCTTTTAAAGGGCGGACTCCAGAACAGTTTGCTGAAATTGTTCATGATGATTTAATTGATTCTTTATGGGAAATGCGTGACGGAGCAGTACAAGGTTTGTTTACCGATGTAAAATCTATTCATGTCATTGGTGAGTGATGAACACTGAGTACTTGAACGGTTGGGATCCAGTTGCCGAGCAACAGAAAGCAGACTTTATGGAGCATATGTATCAATGCTCTGGTCGTACCAATGGTCTTTTTACCGGGCTTTGGACTGACTTTTGCATGAAGGAAGCTGGTCCTACCTGTCGTCAAATGTTCTTTGATCGTAAGAAAGCAATCGAACAATTTATCAAAATGGAAGAACAAAAAAAATCAGAAGAGTTTATGACTACTCTTCATGATTAATCCTGAACTTCTTTCCACAGGTTTTGAAGACATTATCTGTGAAGCTACTGAAGAGCTGTCAGGCCCAGAAATCTATGCAGCTTTAAACAAAGCTATTAATAGTCAGATGGACTGGCACAAAAAAGAACTCAAAGCTCTTCAAGAGTTTCAATGGTTAGTGACGGGGGCTGCTCCAAAGGATCCTTCTGATCAGCCATGATTGCTACAGCTCTTTTGTAAAACATGTTATCTGTTTGGCCCACTTTCTCTAGGTGGGCTTTAATCTTTTTCCAGTTCTCTTTTGTGTATTGATCCACAGTAATTAGCAAAGTCAAGTTTACGTTGAGCCTTATCCGCTTTACGAAGCAACTGTTGCGCCTCTTTGCGTGAAAGACATTGCTCAGCTCTTACATTAAGTGTTTGTAATTTTCGATATTGTTTTAATGGATTCATTTGTTAGACCTCCCTGTTCCAATGTTTGTAATTAATGCTAAGACAGTAGCTACTTGGCCAGCAAAAGTCATCTCTAATCTTTTTCCTATTTCAGGGCATGCTTTTAATCCTCCATTATCCATGCAATAAAAAACAGTGTGACCTAAAAAGAATAATTGAGAGGCAAAAATAATTCCTAAAAAACTTAATAAAACTTTTTCTTTCTGTGATAAATTCATTACCTCGTTGTTTCCTGCCAGCCTAAAGAGGCTAATATATCTGCTCCTGCATTATCAGTAGAAGCTATTAATATCAATTCATAAGGAGTCGATGTAAAGCTATTACGTTCTAGTTGGTACTGAAATAAGTTGTCACGTTGTAACTGTGACATCTCAGATCCTTGATTGGATCCTACTGCATAACCAGCTGTTAATACTTCACCATCACCAAGGCTATACCCTGTTGCGGTAATGTTGTATTCAACTAATGATGTTGTACCAGCACTAACCCAACTTCCACCTGTAGTTGATCCTCCTTGGACAACCTCCCAACAATAATTTGCATTGTTAGTAGTGCCTAAAACATTTAAAGAATCAAGGATTACAACACCATCTAAACGATTTGATTTTAATCGAATCGATATTAGTGGATATTTAGTAGATACAACAGCTAAATCTCTTGGTGAAGCAATAGGTAACTTGGCTTCAGAAGATTGACCATGGAGTTGATAGCCTCCTTC
>JAAGZR010000235.1 GCA_024206155.1 Aliivibrio sp. | reverse complement strand
TTGTCTGAGCTAAATCATTGCATCAAAGCGTTATTGCTTGAGGTCAACCATAAACCCTTCAAGCAGCTCAAGGGCACACGGCAATCATGGTTTGACTCGCTAGCTAAACCTGCACTGATGCCTTTACCCAAACAAAATTATCAGTATACCGAGATAAAACGGGTGAAAGTAAACATCGATTATCATGTGCAGTTCGACCAACACCATTACTCTGTTCCTCACCACTTAGTCGGCGAGAAGTTAGAGCTACATGCCAGCGATAATTTGATTGAAGTGTACTTCCACAATAACCGTATCACCAGCCACGCAAGAAAGCACTATCCGGGCATGACAACCATCGCTGAGCATATGCCTATTCGGCATGAGAAACATCACAAATGGACTCCTGGTAAGCTCAAGAATTGGGCCAGTAATATCGGCAACGAAGTATTAACCTGGGTAACGTCCTTGTTGGCTCAAAAGCAACACGAGCAGCAAGCCTACAGTGTGTGTCTAGGTTTATTAAGTTTAAGCAAAAGTTATGAATCCAAGCGATTGAATAATGCGTGTGCCATCGCCAACAAGCACAGTTTATATCGCCTTAAGCACATAAAAGACATCCTCAAAAGCAATCAGGATAAGTTACCTATAGACACCAAAGAGCAATTGTCTTTACTTCCCCAAAGCCATGAAAATATCCGTGGCCCTAAAGGCTTTCACTAATTTAAGGAAAAATGATGATAGAGCAAACAATTACCCAACTAAATCAGTTAAAGCTCAGTGGCATGGCAAGAGCCTTGGCTAACCAGTTTGAGCAACCTGGCACCTATGAAGGTTTATCCTTCGAAGAGCGAATACAATTACTCGCTGATAGTGAAAGCCAAGATAGGGAGCATCGGAAGCAACAGCGGTTATTGAAAGCGGCTAAATTTAAATTAGCGGCCAATGGACAAGCCATAGATTACCTACACCCGAGAGGATTAAAGCAATCTCAAATTGCGTCATTGCTAAATTGCCAATGGATCAATAAAGCGCAGAACTTACTGCTCACTGGCCCTTGTGGTACAGGTAAAACCTATATTGCCTGTGCCTTAGGGCACACAGGCTGTTTGAATGGATATAGCGCCAAGTATTACCGTCTATCAAGGTTAATGTTATTACTGACACAAGCTAAAGCGGACGGCACCTACACCAAAGCATTGCAGACACTAGCCAAAATTGATTTGTTGATCTTGGACGACTGGGGGCTTGAGCCACTAAAGGCTGCGCAACGAAATGACTTGATGGAAATTATGGATGATCGTCACGGCAGCAGTTCAACGGTGATCATTAGCCAACTGCCAACAGAAGATTGGCATCACTCGATTGGCGATAATACGCTAGCTGATGCCATTTTAGATCGGCTAATGCACAACGCACATCGGATAAAATTAAAGGGGGAATCGATGAGAAAAAAAACAATTAGAAATTGACGAGTGTGAACAGTTTAGTTAAAAATAGGTCTAGCCCAATACGTTGAATTTACGTGTTCACGCTAAAACCGGAATCAGTGTTCACTTTCACCAGAATATGCACCGAATGACAATGAGCGAAATAATGACGATTGTTATTGCTTTTCATATGTCCAATCATCGCGATTTTAAAAATTACTATATCGGTTTTATCAGTAAATTTTATCGTGAACACTTTCCTTCTTTATTGAGCTACACACGATT
>JAAGZR010000234.1 GCA_024206155.1 Aliivibrio sp. | reverse complement strand
TTATGTTTCTCAAACGTTGCTTTAGGTAGATTTTTAGTCAACATATCTGCCGGTTGCTCTTCCGAACGTATGTATTTGATGTTTATAATCCCCTTTTCCGCCAACTCCCTTACATAGTGATGACGCACATCTATGTGCTTTGTTCTTTTCGTAGATGCCCAATTTTCTGCTAATTTTATGGCCGCCAAGTTGTCTTCATAGACAGTTGTTGTTTTCATGTCTATTCCGAAATCTTTTAGAACTTGGGTAAGATAAATGATCTCACTCGCGCATTGAGAGAGTGCTTTATATTCTGCTTCTGTGGAGGATAAACTCACTGTTCTTTGACACTGGGACTTCCATTCAATGGTTCCTCCGCATAACATTATTATGAACCCTGTGACGCTCTTTCGATTTTCCTTTTTATCGGCATAGTTGCTGTCGACATACGCTGTCATTTCCAATCCGTTTTTCTGATCATAGATAATCCCTTCTTCTGCATGATTAACAAGATATTGTGCAATACGGTACGCTTGATCCATGTGAGTTTTGTTGGGACTTGCCATGTTCTGTGATGCATTTCTCACAGCGTTCGCTATGTCCGGTCTTGTGCTCTTTGCTGCATACAGTAGAGTTCCTACAACACCCTGATATTCCTTTATATCTGCCTCTTCTTCATTCAGTTCAGTCGGTTTTCCACAGACCATAGGAGTTTTCATTCCTCCAGGATCAATTCCATAGCCAATTTTCACCCCTTTAATGTATTCGTTTTGACGAATAGTCAGGCTCCCCTTTTCAGCATCTCTTTCAATTTCATATCCTAAGTATTTCTTTCCTGTCCCCAATTTCTTGATTGTGTATAATTTCGCAATTTTTCCGATGATATCAGTTACTTTATCTTTTCTTCCCACAATCAGGCAATCATCAACGTATACTGTAATACACAGAACAACATATTCTCCTTCTTTCATCACCAGGAGGCACGGATCTGCCCAGCTTCGAGTACAATCCATTTTAGTTAGTTCCTTTATGAATGTTTCCATCCAAGCTTTAGGAGCTTGAACAAGTCCATACAGGGCCTTGTTTAACTTTAGAAAAATACCGTCTCTTCTCTTATTTCCCATCAATTCATATCCTTTTGGTACGTTAATGTAGACTGTTTCTTGCAAAGGTGCATTTAGGAAAGCTGCTTCGACATCTATCTGCTGTATCTCCCAATTCTTATAGTTAGCTATACTAAGCATCATTCTTATAGTTGAGTCAGGGGCAACTGGGGAATATACCTCCTCATAATCAATTCCTGGTCTCTGATAGCAACCGAGCACAACCAAACGAGCTTT
>JAAGZR010000233.1 GCA_024206155.1 Aliivibrio sp. | reverse complement strand
CCTGCTTTTTCTACACCGTCAACATCAAATGAAGGATCAGCCTCCTTAAACATTTTAACTAAACCTTTCTGATAAGAAAGATTATTATTAATGAGTTTTGAAAACATCCCAATAAAATATCTAGGATGATTTTCATCTAACATACTTTTAACAAAATCAGGAGTTGGGATGTCTACCCCATTATCTTCTTTATCAGAATTAAACGCCCCAAATATTTTGTTAATGTCCATATCATTTATAAATATAGTTGATCTCAAGATCTCCTATAGTAGTATTGTAAGTCCAATAATTCTTCATGCGACATCCCATTCTATAGCAGCCATTAGATAAGCAGATCCCGTATCTATACCAGGATTTTCTTTTAAAATAGCTATAGCTTCAGATTGAACTTCAATCCTTAAATTATGATCATCTGCTTTAGACAAGATCATTTGAACCACATCATTAGTTTGCATTGTATATGGATTTTTATTAATAGACATTTAGTGAGTATAAATTGAAAGTAGGGGGAGGTTAACATCCTCCCCCTTCAATCAACATGGCATTGCTCTTATGCTGCGAATTCTTTCGCTACCTCAAAGAGCTCTTGGTTTACTTTTAAGTCTTGCTTAAAATTCTTAATCTCACGAGCTTTACGCATCTTAGCACCGGAAACATATTCAAAATCTCCTGTAACTACACGCTCTTGTACTAGATTAAACACACTCCACAAATCATCTCCTGCATCTTCCTTACGCACTGGGGTAAGAAACTCATCAAGATCAATCTTATAAAGCTGATCAACTTTTTGGTTTTCTTGAACTTTAAATCGTGTTTCAAGTGCTTTACGAGCCAAATCATACTTTTGATTTTTATCAAGTGTAGTGGATTTAAACTTATTCATGCTATCAACTGTAAGAGGCAATTTATCAACCATCTCACTAATAGTTTCACGCAAAGTATCAAAATCATAACCCATGTGACGGATTTTCATTGAACCGAACTCTTCATCGGCAATTACCAACCCATTTGAACAAACAAATCGATACATTCCTGCTTGGAACGTGAATGAATTTTTTCCATCATGTGAATTAGTCATGATGATTTGAGGCCAAACATTATCACCATCTTTTCCTTCAACCATCAAATCTGGATGGCGGAAAACCATCATATGTTTTTGGAAACCTGTTGTAGCTGTTTTGCGAGCTGCAACTTGTTTCGCTTCAATAACCCCCCAACCTAGCTTACGCATATCATCAATTACTTGATTGGTTGGAATGTGTGTGTAGTGCTTCGAAACTTCACTACTAGCACTCTCAGAAAATGCAACTGGGCAAACCTCTTTAATCTGCTCGTCGTTCAAGAATTGAACATCTTTTACAGTCGCTGAAAACATTAAATCACTCATAACTAAAAATTTAAATTACGGCTGCGATTCGCCCGCAACCTTACCCCGTAAATATACGAATGGTCTCCTGTACAGCCAAATTTTAATATGACTTTAATATGACGTCCTTCCTTAAGGTGTGATAGCTAAATCTACACCTAGTAATGAACCGGAAGCTGTTGCATCCCCTAAACTAAATACCTGAGCATTCGGAGCTGAAAATTGCATTTGTTCTTTAGCTATAGTAGCAGTAGGAGTAAAAACAAAAGTAGCAGTAGCATTAGGATTGATTATAAAACCTGCGTTAGTAGACCCACTCACTACAGTACAATTAGTTAATGCCGATAAAGAAGCAGAGGGAAATAAAGTTTTATAAACAAATTCAGTACCATTCCAATACCTTACACCTTCCATAGCAAAATATGCAGTAGAAGAATTATTATTTACTAAAGTAAAAGTATATGCTTGAGCAGTTAAATCAGCAGTAGATGTTTGAAAATCTCTTAATTGTAATCTTGTATAGGATGATGCCATAATAATAAATATCCAAAAAACTTAACTTAACACCCCTCCTATTTCTTTATCTACGTATATACTTTACTCGTTACCACGAGTTGTTTTTACGATCGAAGGCCGCTTTTTAGATATTACGGTTTTTTGCTCACTATGGGGAAGAGGTGGTGTTGTGGGGCGAATAATGCGAGTATAGCGAGGATAGTAATAAAGAGATTGAGTATTTGGATAGTAATCTCTATCTACACCATATGAATTTTTTTGTGGTATATCGCAATTGTAATCTTTTACATAAAGCTCATCACATTGCATGTTGGATGTTGTACTACACGACGTAATACACAATATAACCATTATAATAACCGATATACGCATCTACTTTAATTTAAATACAATTTCTTCACCTTGATCATCAATAAACATT
>JAAGZR010000232.1 GCA_024206155.1 Aliivibrio sp. | reverse complement strand
TTGACAATAACTCAGCTCAGTCTCATCACTAAAAATTGCGCTATTTTTTGCCTTTTTAGCGACTGATATGCTCACTTCTTAATATAGATTAAGGTTTTGCTCTTTTCTTAGCGCTACTATTGCCGCCCTTTTATCCCTACGACATGACAGAACACTTCGAGAGGATTGCACTTGAGCACTTTGTTTACACAAACCCAAATTGGCAAAATGACACTAAAGAACCGCTTTGTTCGAAGTGCAACGTGGGAAAATATGGCGACTGAAAATGGTCATATGACAGACAAACTTTACGATATCTATGAAGAGCTAGCTCAAGGTGAAGTAGGTTTAATAGTGACAGGTTATGCAAACATCGTTGAGGAAGAAAAACCCAATGCAGGCATGATGGGCATGTACGACGACTCTTTTATTGCTGAATACCAAAAGCTGACTGAGTTGGTGCATAAGTATGACTCTAAGATTGCGATGCAACTGGCGTATGGTGGCACTAAGACGACTTATAACGTTGGCGAACGTATTATTTTTGCACCAAGTGAAGTATGCGAAAGAGGCACGCAAACTCTTGGTAAAGCGATGACGAAAGAGGAGATTGATTACATTGTTGATGCCTTTGCTCAAGCAAGCCGTCGAGCGCAAGAGTCTGGTTTTGATGGTGTTGAAATTCACGCGGCGCATACTTATTTAATCAATCAGTTCTTGAGCCCATATTACAACCGTCGTGAAGATGAATACGGCGGTAGCTTAGAGAACCGCATGAGATTCTTAATTGAGATTTATGCCAAGATAAGAGAATTAGTGGGTAATGAATTCCCTATCTTAGTTAAGCTAACGGCCACAGAGTTTTTTGATGGCGGCTTAACCTTTGATGACACTCGTCTTATCTGTAAAAAACTGGAAGAGATTGGGGTTGATGCCATTATCGTTTCAGGCAATATTCACGGCAATGCGAGCACCATGATTGGCGAATCGTTTGATGGTTATACGCTGCAAGATGAAGGCTATTTCCGTGAGTATGGTGCTGTTATAAGTGAAGATATAGCTATCCCTGTTATTACGGTTGGTGGCCTTAATGATATTTGTGCGATTGAAGCGATTGCTGAGAACACCAATATTCAATATTTTGCTTTATCACGCCCTTTGCTTGCTGAGCCTCAGTTAATTAAACGCTGGAAAGAAGGTAGCAGAGCAGAAGTAGATTGTGAGCGTTGCTCTAAGTGCCGTACCAAACGCGGTAATTTCTGCGTGGTGTATAAAAAGAGAAAACCAAAGAAAGCACAAGCATGAAGTAGGTTAATTGTTTAAACCGCATCAATAAAAAACCTTATTATGGAACTTTTCTTCCATAGTTATTGGGAAATTACGCTCTTTCTCTCTTAGCGAGTTTTGTTTATCTTACTCCCATCAACAACGCGTAAGTCGGATGTTCCCTCTTACGCTTTTGTTCACTGAATGTAGGAAGCAGATATGACTCACCCAATTATTGCCGATTTAAACTCTCGTTACACAGCTAAAAAATACGATGCAACAAAACGCATCTCAGCAGAAGATATGGATGTAATTAAAGAAGCAATCCGCTTATCTGCCTCTTCAATCAACTCTCAACCATGGAAATTCATTATTTTAGAAAGTGATGAAGCAAAAGAGCGTTTCCACGGTACGTTTGCAAACATGTTCCAATTTAACCAACCGCATGCAAAAGAAGCGTCTCATACCATTTTGTTTGCACACAACCCTAAATTTAATAAAGACCAATACCGTAAAGTAGTTGATGTTGAAGTAAGCTCTGGTCACCTTCCTGCTGAGCGCTACAACGACATGCTTGATGGTGCTTACGGTTTTGTTGAATTGAATACTGATGAAAATGGCTTTAATGGCAACTGGACTAAAGCACAATCTTACATCGCTTTAGGTAACACGCTGCATACACTTGCTCGTATGGGTATCGCTTCTACTTCTATGGAAGGTGTTGATGCTCAATTAATTGGCGAAGAGTTTAAAGATGAACTTGATGGCTATGTGTGTGATTTTGCGCTTGCACTGGGTTACCACAAAGAAGTAGAAGATTATAACTACGGTCTTCCAAAAGCTCGTTTAGCTATGGAAGATGTGATTACGGTTCTTTAAGAACTAACTCATCTAGATCCATCAGTTTGTGAAGTAACCCTGCTCTTTTAGAGTGGGGTTATTTCTATTTATGATTATGAGTTTGATACATGGTTTCAAAGTTTGGAATATGCTGCTCCCAACGAGGAGACTCTCCTACGTGATCTTGCACTGCTGCAATAAACTCCCTCGCTAGCGCGGTTTGCTTTCTATGCGGATATAAAGCATAAAGCGCTAGTCCTTTATTGCAAATGGCATAGTTTGTTAATAACGGTTTTAGATTCATATCTTCAATTGAACACGCCAAATTAGAAGAAGCGATTGCGGCATAACCTAAACCATCTTTTACCCCTTCCAATAGCGTTCTTACGTCATTCACTTTGTAGTTACCCTTCATTTTGTGGTTTTTGAATTGTTTTGAGCCTGGCATTTCACTAAACCTAAGTGTGTCTACCGTTAACGTGCCATTGCTGTAAATAACCGAAGGTAAATTAACCAATTCTTCTGGTGT
Source organism: Aliivibrio sp. (assembly GCA_024206155.1). Classification (GTDB taxonomy): domain Bacteria; phylum Pseudomonadota; class Gammaproteobacteria; order Enterobacterales; family Vibrionaceae; genus Aliivibrio. The sequence continues at coordinate 1,768 of JAAGZR010000232.1, read as the reverse complement.
GGTTGGCTCGCCATATTGCTCAATGAATTCATGTGAGGCTAAAACAACGGCACGAATATCCGCTATCTTTTTGGCAATCAAACTTGAATCATCTAAACGGCCTAAGCGAAAAGCAACATCGAAGTGTTCGGTTATAATGTCAGAGCGTTTGTCGTCCATTAGCAGCACAATCTCTACATCTGGGTACGATTTCATGAATTTACTGATCACCGGTTGCAGGTATTGCTGCCCAATGTGCACAGGGGCGGTAATTCGAATACGACCTTTTGGCTCTGCATGATACGAATCAGCAATGGTTTGTACATGACCGATAGTATTAACCAGTTGATGAGCTTGTTCTAAAATCTCTTCACCGGCAGGAGTTAAAGAGAAGGAACGAGTCGAACGATTGAGTAGCTGTACTCCAAGATCAGTCTCTAATTTTTTAATCTGTTTAGATAACGTTGAATTGTCCATATCATGCAGCGCAGCGGCTTTGGTAAATGAGCCTTGTTGTACAACATCAATAAAGAGTGAAAGTTGATTAACCAATGACATGACGGATCCTTTGTTTAAACACGGTAGGTATACTGCAACGCTATCACAACTTTATTGGCCTGCCATCATTTATCACATAAGAAAATTAACGCTAATAAACAGAAAAAACTAAAATTACCAAAGTTCTGGTTTATTAAACGCAGGAACACACGAAGAGTCACCATCAATCCCGATCAACTCTTGACCATTTAGAGATTGCGCTAACCATCCGTGAGGGTAACTAAGTGTAAGCGGTGCTTTAAATTGTGCTTCTGTTACTGGTTGGAAAGCCACTTTTGAGTAAAAGTTTGGATCACCATAAGTAAACGCTAATTCAACACCTTCTTTTTTCATTTCTTGTAAACCAAAGTTAATCAATTCTTGACCAAATCCTTTACCTTGATAATCAGTATGTACGGCTACTGGCGCAAGTAAAAATATGCTGATATCTGCTTCAAAAGTCAGTCTGGTGAATAAAATGCTGCCTATCACTTTCTCATTTTCTGTTGCTGCAAATACGTATAAATCTTCAGGTTTAGTGGTTTCAATAAGATCTTCTACTAACTGACCAATTAACTCACCTTCTTTCTCTCCTTCTGAGTCAGAAAAGGTTTTAGTAAATAATGCTTTAATCTCGTTTGTTTGTGTTGGTGTATATAAAGAATATTTCATTGTCTTATCCTATCTTTGAATTTTTAAATATAAACATTTGGTAATCGAACTCATCTTTTCTTTGGTGAAATACTGCGAGTTCGCGTTCTAAATCATCCAGTACTGGTGAGCCATATAATTCCTCTTTTAGCTCATTTAACCTTGCTTCCAATGGGAAGTAGTATGCTTGCCAAGCTTGATCGCTAAGTGAGAAGGTATCAATTAATTCATAGCCAGCGGCTTCTGCTTGTTTAATACGAGCTGCTGCCGTTGCCATATCTGGGTATTCGTGTTGCCAAAACGCTAACGTCTCTTTACGTGGGCTCTCAACACTCCACACTGCATCACTTAATACGAGCACTCCCTCTTCTTTTAATAAGGGTTTCCATGATTTTAGTGCCGCTTCAACTCCCATAATATAGGCGCTACCTTCTGACCAAATAAGATCAAAACTTGCAGGCTCACAAGGTAGGTTTGTCATGTTGGCACAAAGCGTTGAGATCCTATTATCAAGGCCTTTTGCTTTCATTTTTTGCATTAAAGCGTCTAGGGCAAACTCTTCATTATCTACCGCTGTGATTGTAGCTTGGGTATTCTCCGC
>JAAGZR010000019.1 GCA_024206155.1 Aliivibrio sp. | reverse complement strand
ACGGGCAGCAAATCGAGCGACACGTAATACCCGCAGTGGGTCTTCGACAAACGCGTCAGATACGTGGCGTAATAAGCGATTATTTAAATCATCTTGTCCATTGTAAGGATCGATGAGTTCACCATTATCGGCTTTAGCAATCGCATTAATGGTAAGGTCGCGACGTAATAAGTCTTCTTCTAACGTAACATCGGGTTCTGCGTAACAAGTAAACCCTTTATACCCTTGACCACTTTTACGCTCTGTTCTTGCTAGGGCATATTCTTCTTTGGTTTTTGGGTGAAGAAAGACAGGAAAGTCTTGGCCAACCGTTTGATAGCCAAGTGAATCCATTTCGTTTGGTGTAGAGCCAACAACTACCCAGTCTTTATCTTTTACCTCAATATTGAGAAGTGAATCTCGAACTGCACCACCAACTAAATAAATTTCCACGTTTTGCCTTACTCGCTACCAAGATAAAGAGAACTTTCTTTACTTTCTTAGTTCCAATGATACCGTGCAATCATAGCTTTTCGACTTTTATTCTCTATTTATTCTTAGAATTATCCTGATAGGACACATTGCATTTTTATGTATCAAGATTTTTTTGGCTTTAATGAGCTTCCATTTTCAATGACACCTAATGCGCGTTTTCTCTATTTGAGTGAACGCCATAAAGAAGCGCTGAATTATTTATTGTCTGGGTTAGGGCAAGGTGGTGGGTTTGCATTATTAACAGGAGAGGTAGGTACGGGGAAAACAACCGTATCGCGTGCATTATTTTCTCAATTAGATAGCAATGTGCATCTTGCCTTAATTTTAAATCCGATGTTCAGTGCCCAAGAGTTATTAGAGGCAATTTGTGATGAATTTAATATTAGTTATTCTGAAAACGCACCGTTAAAGCAGCTAACAGACCGTATTGTTCACTTTCTTAAAACAGAGCGTGAGAATGGCTTTCAAACTATTGTTGCTATTGATGAAGCGCAGCATTTGGGTCCTGATGTTTTAGAACAGCTGCGCTTATTAACCAACTTTGAAACCGACAGTGATAAGTTATTAAAAGTATTATTGATTGGCCAGCCAGAGTTACAACAAAAATTGCAGCAAGCAAACTTACGTCAACTCGCGCAACGTATTACGGCACGATACCATTTATTGCCTTTAACACAGAAAGAGATTGAGTCTTATATAAAGCATCGTCTGAGCATTGCTGAAGGGGAACTATCCTTATTCTCTGCCTCGGCGATAAAGATGATTGTTCGTCGTTCAAATGGCATACCTCGTGTCGTTAACTTATTGTGTGATAAAGCGCTATGGATTAGCTACCAAAAAGGAACACAGAGGGTTGATCATCAAGCCGTTGAGGAAGCGTGTAAACTGGTACTTGATTGGCAGGTAGAGACGCAAAGTGTCGCGTCTACAACACCACTGTTATGGTTCCCTTCGCTCATTGCCATAGGTGTATCTTTATTGTTGAGTATTGGCAGTTATCATTTTCTGCCTCAATATTTAGAATCAAATTATCCAATTGTTGAACCGGTTATAGAGAAACCATTGGACGGTTTCTCTTCGCAATCCAGTGCTTTTCAAACCTTACTATCGGTTTGGGGATATTCGGTAACTGAGTTTCAAGCAAATTGCACTAATGCTAAAAGAGCGCAATTATATTGTGTGGAGAGCAATGGTACGTTGAGTGATT
>JAAGZR010000231.1 GCA_024206155.1 Aliivibrio sp. | reverse complement strand
TGGTACTACTCACACTGTTGTGGCTTATACTGATATTTCTCTTGGTATTGAAACTAGCCCAATTGAAATCTTCAATATCGACCAATTAATTGGACCGGGTGAAGTTGCTCGTAAACCCCTACTCCCTTCATTTCGCTACCACGCATCAAAAAGCCAAATCACTGAAAATGACCTAACACTGCCTTGGAATGTAAAAGCGATTGATGGTGAAATAAAAAACGCAATCATTGGTGAATGGGCACGTGAATTAGGCTCAAAGGTAGAAGGTCGCCAAGTAGTCAGTGCTAAGAGCTGGTTATCTCACACTAAAGTCGATCGTACCTCAGATATTCTGCCTTGGGCAGGTGCAGAAGATGTTGAAAAAGTCTCTCCTATCGTTGCCAGTGCGAGTTATTTAAACCACGTTCGTCAGTCTTGGAATTACCATCACCCTGATGCCCCTATGGAGCTTCAAGAAGTCGTTGTTACTGTCCCCGCTTCGTTTGATGAGAGTGCTCGTTCATTTACTATCCAAGCGGCAAAACTGGCTGGCCTTAATAAAGTCATTCTATTGGAAGAACCACAAGCCGTTTGTTATGACTGGTATCACCATCATCAAGACACTGCAAAAGACATTCTAAAGAACATTCCGTTAATGGTAGTGTGCGATGTAGGCGGCGGCACTACCGATTTAAGTTTAATCCAAGCGCGTTTTAATAAAGACGAATTGGCACTTGATCGTATTGGCGTGGGTGATCACTTAATGCTAGGTGGTGACAACATTGATTTAGCCTTAGCGCATTTAGCTGAGCAACGCTTAGACAGCGGTAAGAAAATGACGGCAGCCGCGTTAACCAAACTTATCCAACAAACGCGAAAAACCAAAGAGCGTTTGTTATCAGCTAATGCGCCTGAATCCGGTCATATTACTTTGCTTGGTTCTGGCTCAAAACTACTAGGTGGTAGCCGTAAAGTTGAATTAACCAAACAAGAAGTGCATGACATTGCATTGGATGGTTTTCTACCTTTAACGGATTTTGAAGATCGTCCAAATCAACGTCAGGCAGCGGTGGTTGAATTTGGACTTCCTTACGCTTCTGATCCTGCGATCAGTAAGCATCTTGCTCAATTTTTAGATAATCATAAACAAGTATCAGCTAAAGCACTAGGTTGGGATGAAGCAGATTTAGCTAATCATCAAGATCGAGCAATACCTGTCGGCTTATTATTAAATGGCGGAGTATTTAATAGTCCACTATTAGCTGAACGCTCTCTTAAGTTACTGAACAACTGGAAAGGTGACACTGTCACTCAACTATCTAACCCTCACCCTGATTTAGCAGTTGCTTATGGTGCCGTTGCTTATGGTAAAGCACGTCATGGTGCACAACTTAAAATTGGCGGAGGCTCTGCTCGCTCATTCTACCTACAATTAGAAGAAAAAAATAAGCAACCACAAGGTCTATGTTTATTGGCAAAAGGCAGCGACGAAGGTGAAGAAATTCGTATGACGAGCCGCCGTTTTTCGTTAACTTTAGGTGAGCCAGTTCGATTCAACCTGCTCTCAACGACAAAAGACCAGCTGGCTACCTCGGGTATGATCACTGAGTTAGCCGATCCAAGTTTTGTTAGCTTACCGCCTTATGTCGTAACACTGGAATCAAGCAAATCAAAAGATGATCTACACGCAAACCAAAAAGATCGCGTTGAAGTAACCCTAGCCTGTCAATTCACAGAAGTCGGCACCATTAAGATTGAATGTGTTTCTGTTGAGGACGATTCACAGCGTTGGTTGGTTGAATTTGAAGTACGTAATCAAGCCTCTAATAAAAGCGCTAACCTTGCGGATCAAATTAGTCTTCCTCCTCGTCTACCTAATGCTATAGCAAGTATTAAAGAGGCTTATGGCGGTAGCAAACAAAACCCAAATGCCATTAAAGCCTTTTCTAAAAACATAGAGAAGCTGATAGGCAAACGTGAATCATGGGATTTAATTACCTCTCGTGAGTTAGCCGCTGCATTATTAGACAGTAAAAAACGTCGTCGCCGTTCAGAAAAGCACGAACAAAACTGGTTAAAAATGACCGGTTTTGCACTGCGTCCTGGTTTTGGCTACCCTGCCGATGAATGGAAAATTAGCCAAGCATGGGAAACCTATCAACAAGGCATTCAGTTTGAATCAAAGCAATCTTGGAATGATTGGTGGACATTCTGGCGTCGTATCTCAGGTGGTTTAAGCCAAGAGCAACAAGAAACGATTTTAGCTGACATGGCAAAGTACCTACATCCGGGGTCTTTACGCAATCCTAAAACATTAGAAGAAGCCAGTAACAAAAGTTATGAAGCTATGGTTCGCCTAGCTGCTGCACTTGAGCATCTGGATGTTGAAGATAAGACACTGATTGCCTCTTGGGTATTAGGCCATGCAAAAAATGACAACCAACCGCAAGTCCATTGGTGGGCGTTAGGACGTATTTGTTCTCGATCTCCATTCTATGGTAGCCAGCATAATTTAATACCCGCAACCCAAGTAGCTCAATGGTTACCAACACTATTAGACCAAGATTGGAAAGCGCAACCAATGGCAGGTTTTGCCGCAGTTATGATGGCACGATTAACGGGTGATAGAACCTTAGACGTCTCAGATGAACTACGTGAAAGTATTATTGATAAACTGAAGAAGAGTCGCTCTCCACAAAGTTGGATAGATCTCGTCTCTAACCAGCAAGCATTAAGCGAAGCCGACTCTAAACGACTCTTCGGTGACGCTCTACCTGCTGGCTTACGTTTAATTAATTAAACTGCTGGCATGACAGAAATAAAAAATGATGCTTTTTGCTTCTTTTTTGTCAACGCTTCGCAAACTAACTAAAATTATCTTCAAAAAAATGATGAATTGAGTATACTCAATTCATCACAATTTTTAGGTAACCTTAATGTTCCATATCGTTATTTCAGCGAGTATGGTGTTACTTTATTTTGTTGGTTGGTCTCGCTTTGGTACTCGAGAATTACGCAATGCAGCTAAGAGGTTCAGTGAATTAATTCCTGCCCCACAAGAGCTAGTTATTGAATGGATTATGTATAATAAACAGATATTGGATATCAATGAGTTTCAACGTTTTATCATCCATTTAAATAGAGCAAGCACTGAAGATTTAAAAGCAGAGCTGGATAGTTTTTCACATTATCTTGAAATACACGCGCCAGAGTACGTGATTACAAGAACTCCTTCTTAAACTATCAGCTATATAAACAAAAAGGCTCAAAGTTAATGACTCTGAGCCTTTTTTAATTTTATCGCTAACCGTAATTAACTTCTTGAGCCTAACTTCACTTTACCTTTCGAATTAAACCACAAGGCTTGTGCTTTTTTCTTTCCGATAAGTATTGGTAAGTCATCGTAAAATAAAAAGTTTTTCCATGTTTTCTTAAATGTGCCCCAAGAAGTTTCAATCAGATTGTATTTCTCATAACAAAAATAAACCGTTACATCATCAGCCCAATCAATAAACTCTAATACTTCATCTGGCAATGCTTCGTTATCACTATCCCAGCGATGCTGCCAATCAATTTCATTGCTCCATGAGCTTTGTTTCATTGGCCATTCTTTCGAACCAAAATGATCTGCAGTTGGACTGTTCGCACTAATGAAATCATTCCAAACTTGAGCAGATTTTGCTTGAGTGAATGGTTTAATTAATGACAATAATTCATCATCAACTGGCATTGATTGATGAGTAAAAATCCATTTGCGATTGTATTCATCTAAAGGTAAATAACTCATAGTTCATTCTGTATTTAAGGCATGTGGCTCTATTCTATCGTCTTTTTTTATTAAGCCCAAATAAGAATATTTAACAATGGGTTGATTTTTATCATTAAGCCCCTCATTACAATAGTATTGAATAGAAAAACCATACTAATTCTATAAACTAGTATGTACTTAAAATTATAATTATTCGGTTACGCATGCCTTCAGTTCCCTTATGTGTAATCACCATTACAAGGATTATTTCATGATCACGCATGTTGGCATATTAGATCAAGACCCCGTTCGTCTTGTAACCCCTCTCCTTGATCTCTCCGTAAAAGGCGAGCATATGATTTTTATTGGCGACGAAACACAGAAAGATATGTTTCATCGCTTAGAAACCATACTTCAATATAAGGGAATTACTTCTGATTTTTATGAAATCCCAAATATTGTAGACACTCATTTAATTAAAGAATCTTTGCAAGCATTAGCCGCCGAAATGAAACATCATTTTAGCGACATTAAATTAAATGCAAGCTGTGGTCTTCGACATCGTCTTCTTTCTGCCTATGAAGTGTTCCGCTCTTATCATTGGCCAATTTTTGTTGTCGAACCATTCAGCGATAAATTATGTTGGCTTTACCCAGATGGTCGCAAACAAAAACACGTCGCAGATAATATCCGCTTAAGTGATTACCTTGCTATCTTTGGCGCTCGCTGTGAATTTTCAGAAACTGAATTACCAGAAAGTATCGATAAGCGCTTAAGAGAACTATGCCAACGCTGGGCAAGCAATGCACTAGAATTAGGCCCAGGTCTTGCTACATTAAACTACTTAGCAACGACTTGTCGTAAAGAGCAACGCCTTGATGTTGAGGTGACAGAGAAGCAGCAGAGTTATAAAGAACTTAATATGCTACTGACTGATCTTGTTGAAACGGGTTTAGCTACCTATGAAAACGGCACCTTAACGTTTGATTGCGAAGAAGCCCGACGTTTAGCTAACGGTGAATGGTTAGAGATCTTAGTTCATAATACCGTAGTCGATATTCAACAATATTTACCCACACTTCAAGATCACTCTTTGAATGTTCAAGTTCACCGTGAAATTGGTGATAAAGACGTTCGTAACGAGCTAGATGTGGTTAGTATCGTGAACAATAAGTTGCATATCATTGAATGTAAGACCAAAGGCATGCGTGATGATGGCGATGACACTCTCTATAAATTAGAGTCATTACGTGACCTTCTAGGTGGCTTACAAGCACGAGCTATGTTGGTGAGCTTCCGTCCTCTACGTAATAACGACATTATGCGCGCACAAGATTTAGGCTTAGCTATTATTGGCCCAGATGAGTTAGGCGATCTTAAAAAGCATCTTCTAAATTGGTTCTTAGCCGCTGGTGGCCATTGATCGCTAAGATGATAAGTAAACAACCCAAAGGCCATTAGTTTGGCCTTTTTGTTAGCTACTTCAAACAAAAATGGCGCTGATTCATTACGAACCAGCGCCATTTTTATATCTGTTTATACTCTTCTTTTATAGAAGATTCCGAGCAGCTTCAATTACCACTTTAATTGAACGTGCTTCAGTCTCTTTTAGTGTCGCGTGATCTGGGATTTCTTTTTGAGTACGGTTGATGATTACACCAGCAACACAACCTGCACGTAAACCAGAACTTGCACACATAGTTAATAATGTTGCTGATTCCATTTCAAAGTTGAGTACGCCCATGTCTTGCCACTCTTGCATAGAACCTTGAAAACGCTTAACAACACGACCAGAGAATGTATCGTAACGCTCTTGACCTGGGTAGAAGGTATCACTTGATGCTGTAACGCCCATGTGTACATTTGCGCCTTGATCAACAACCGCTTTACGCATTGCTGTTGCAACGTCAAAGTCAGCAACTGCTGGGAATTCCATTGGTGCAAAGTGAAGACTTGCGCCATCTAAACGAACAGAACCAGTTGTTACAATCATATCACCCACATTTACATGAGGTTGAATTGCGCCTGTTGTACCTACGCGTAGGAAAGTACGAACACCAAGTTGAGCAAGTTCTTCAACCGCAATCGATGTTGATGGACCACCAATACCCGTAGAACATACAACAATTTTCTTACCATCTAGCTCAGCTAGATACACAGTGTATTCACGGTGGCTTGCTAAGAATTTAGGGTTTTCCATTAGCTCTGCGATTTTCTGAACACGTGCTGGATCACCTGGGATGATCGCCATTTCTGCACCTTGAAGATCTACCTGTGTAACACCTAAATGGAATACTGCTGTCATAGTTAGCTCCTTGCGATTGTAGGGTCGCGTTAATGTAATTAAGTTATATTTGATTCGATGAAGTTACTTTACCCAAACGGCTTACGCATTAGCGTGATTAAGATCTCGAAATTAATGTTGATAATATAAACCATTGCAAATTAAACCGATTTGTATCACATTTTTATGTAAAGCTAGAATTTTTACATACTATTTATTCTAGTGACATCGTAAATAACATTGGCAGAACTATAGCCAAAAATATATAACATAGTATTTTATAGTTGTATGAATCCTATCTTTAAAAAAAGATAGGGCTTTTTAAGGTGAACTCTATGCGTAGTCTTTCGTTAAAAAACTACTTAATCATTGTATTTGGTGGCTTATTTATTATTGGGTGCACCCATTTGTATTTTGTCATTAAAACGTCTTCATCAGAGCTATCTCAACGTCACGTTAAAGATGTCATCGAGTTACATTACAAACTTATTAGAATAAATATTGAATCCACAATCAATCAGATTAATGATATCTCAGAGGAATTAAAAGAAAACCCAACTTTAACGTTTAACAATCCCTCACCACAACTAAGGAAAAATCTAATTAATGATTTTCGTCAAGTACCATCATTAGTTAGTATTTCTTTATATGATTCAAATGATCACGGTATCCGTATAACCTACATTGATAAACTACTAAATATCACTCCTGCTGACCAATCATTTTTACAATCTCACTGGAGATATGCTGAAGACAATCATTATTTACATCTAAATAACCATATCTACTTAAGTTACTTAGGAAATCATGGGAATAATCAACAAAAAATAGTGATTGAGATATCAACGGCTAATGTGTTCAATACTATTGACAGGGAGTTATTAAATAACACGGATGTTAGCTTTCATATTTATGACCGTATGAATAGTAGCTTTTTATACCATTCAAATAAAAACATCCCATTTAATGATAATGAAATTACCTCTTTTATATTAGAGAAAAAGAGTAAGGCATCTAAATATGAAGTTGTTTACAACATTCAAACAAACTCTTTTAGAAATTCGAACCTTGAATTTATTACTTTAATTCCTAACCACGTAATTTTAAAAAATATAACACCAATTCTGGATTCACTTATTAAACAAATTATTATGTATTCAATCTTTTGTTTTATTATTTTGGTCTACATTTCATATAACTTATCATCAAAGATCCACAATCTCATTGAAAATGCGCATAAAATAATGAGATTTGAATTCAAGAATCAAAAGTATATAAAAAGTAATATCAAAGAAATTAAAAAACTTAGTGATTCTATGAAATTAATAAGTTTAACTACTGACAATATCCTTTCTCAAATAGTAATCATTTCTAAAACCGACAACATATTTCAACTTGGACTTTCTGTAGTTAAACAAATTGATAAAATTACTAATGGTAAAAGTAAATTATTTACTATAAATATAGATGGAGAATTCATTTGTTATGAAGGAGTTAGCAAAATAAACATTGAAGAAAAAGATAAAAATAAAACTTATTACAAAAAAATATTAAAAAATGAACACATTGAGCATAATTTCAATTTATTTAATGATAGAAATAAAATTAACGGATGCTTACAGATAAATGTTACTCCTGAGAATAACCTGAGCAATGATACTCTTGCATTTATAGAGCGATTAGTTCATATAATTTCTATTTCCACCCGAAAACATAACCTTCTTGAGCAACAAAAAGCATTATTTACCGCCTTTACCCAATCCATTGCTTCCGCCATTGATACAAAATCACCGCATACCGCAAATCATTGCCAACGAGTACCAGAGTTAACTCTTATGTTAGCTAAAGCGGCTCAAAAGAACCAAGTCGAATGGAAAGACTTTGCTTTAAGTAAGCAAGAATGGGAAGAACTCTACCTCGCTGCTTGGCTCCATGATTGTGGAAAATTAACAACCGCTGATCACGTTATTGATAAAGCGACAAAATTAGACATGTTTACTAACCGTATTCATGAAATACGGACTCGTTATGAAGTCCTCAAAAGAGACGTTGAGATCTCATATTTAAAAAGCATTATTGATGGCGAGTCAAATACTACTTTATTACAAGAAAACTATCTCAAAGCAATAAAAGAACTAGAGGAAGAATTTGCTTTTATTGCTCAATCTAACCTAGGTGATGAATTTTATCACGATGACAATGTTGATCGTTTACATAACCTTGCTACAAGAACTTTTACTCGAACTTTAGATAAACGACTAGGACTATCATGGGAAGAAACACAGCTGCTCTCGGATAATGATAAGCAAACACCCTCAATTGAAACGGTTTTACAAAATAACAGTAGCCACCTTATACCTTGGGATTTAAACAGAAAAACAGATGAACAATTTAATCTACAACCGCACCCATTCAAATTTAATCATGGTGAAATATATAATCTCGCAGTTCAACGCGGTACTCTAACCAATGAAGAGCGTTTTTTAATTAATGATCATATTATTCAAACTATTAATATGCTCAAAGCGCTGCCCTATCCTGACCATCTAAAAAATATACCTCTCATTGCAGGTGGCCATCATGAACAAATGTCAGGAAAAGGATACCCTTATGGTATTCCTGCATCAGAACTGCCTGTCACGGCAAGAATGATGGCCATCGCAGACATATTTGAAGCATTAACCGCTAGTGATCGTCCTTATAAAACACCTAAAACATTATCTGAATCCTTAAAAACACTAGCTTTTATGGCAAAAAATAAACATATTGACGCTTCCTTGTTTAACTTATTTTTAACTGATGAAGTTTACTTAAGCTATGCAGATAAGTTTTTAAGCTCTGAACAAATTGATGAGGTTAACATTCAAGAATTAATTGAAATCGCATATTCATAAAAAAAGCCAACATAAAACTGTTGGCTTTACCTATTTCATGATTAATCTCGAAATAATATTATTTCTCTTTAAATCGCAGTAAACGAAGTGCATTTAAGGTAACTAAGGCTGTTGCACCACTGTCAGCTAGCACAGCAACCCATAGACCAGTAATGCCAAACAAACTTGTCACTAAGAATACTGCTTTTAAACCAAGTGCTAACGTAATGTTCTGATGAATATTACTCAGTGTTGCTTTTGATAGTGCAACCATTGGCCCTAGTTCTTCTAATCGGTTATGAGTTAATGCTGCATCTGCGGTTTCAAGGGCAACATCTGTTCCTCCACCCATTGCAATACCAATAGAAGCAGTCTTCATTGCTGGTGCATCATTAATACCATCACCGACCATTGCTGTTTTTGCCTGTGCAGTTAACAACTCAACGTATTTCACTTTGTCTGACGGCAATAAACCCGCTTTATAGTCAATATTCAACTCTTCAGCAATCGCTTTTGCTGCGCGTTCGTTATCGCCAGTAAGCATGATTGGTTTTATACCTAATTTAACTAACTTCTCAATAGCTATTTTTGCATCTGGACGCAGTTCATCACGCCACGCTAATAATCCAGAGATCTGCTTATTAATCAGTACAAGTACAACCGTTTTACCCTGTTGCTCTAAGAACGATATTTGACTTTCGATTTCAGGAATAACCTCACCATCAAACTGCTGCGGGGCATACAATTCAATATGTTGATCATTAACAGTTCCTTTAATGCCTTTCCCAACAACGGTCTCACGCTCATCGGCTTCAATAACGGTTAACCCTTGTTCTTGCGCTTTTATTACTACGGCTCTTGCTAATGGATGAGATGAGCCCATTTCAACCGCTGCTGATTGAAATAAAATACTTTTTTCAGTTTCAGCTTCAACTAAAACACGAATATCAGTTAATACTGGCTTACCTTGGGTTAGCGTCCCCGTCTTATCAAACGCGATGTTTTGAATGTGACCAAGCTCTTCTAACGCAGCGCCCCCTTTAATCAAAGCTCCGCGTTTTGCCGCTGTAGCTAAACCTGAAGTAATCGCTGCTGGCGTAGATATCACTAATGCACATGGACAAGCGATCAGTAACATAGCTAAACCACGGTAAATCCACGTGTCCCATGATTGACCAAACATCAGCGGTGGGATAATGATAACTAATAGCGACAATAGCATCATTGCTGGTGTGTACCAACGGCTGAATTTATCAAGAAAACGCTCTAATGGTGCTTTACGAGATTCCGCTTCTTCAATTAAATGCAGGATACGATCAATTGCATTCTCACCTTGAGCTGATGTTATCTGAATCTCAATCACACGATCGTTAACAATAGACCCAGCCATTAATGAGTCGTTAGCTTTTTTATCTACAGGAACTGACTCACCAGTTAATGCACTTTCATCAAAAGAAGCGAATACAGAAAGTAAAATCGCATCTGCGGCTAAACGATCGCCTGGAGAAACTTGAACTTTATCTCCTACGTTTAATTCTGATGCTGGTACTTCTTCTTTTGTACCATCGTTATTAATTCGCAATGCAGTATCTGGCACTAAATCCATTAATGCTTTCACGCCACTTCTTGCTTTCGCCGATGCGTAGCCTTCTAATTGTTCACCTAACATAAACAATAAGATAACCATTGCTGCTTCAACCGTTTCACCTAAATACACAGCACCAATAGCTGCTACTGTCATTAACGTTTCAATTGAGAATGGGGAACCATTTTTTGCTAAACGAATAGATTTACGGCCAATCGGAATCAATCCAAATAAACCAGCAACAGTGAATGCAATAGTTCCTAGCTCTTTATTGACTATATTAATTCCCGTTGCAATGACTAAAAAGGCAACCAAAGTTAATAACAATAAGTTCTTTTTCCAAAATGGCTGAGATGCGATCTCTGATGGTTTTTTTTCTCCCATATCAGATAAAGGAAATCCTGTTGTTTTAGCAACACTAATAACCTGTCCAAATACGGCTTCACTATGAGTTCTTACCGTTAGCTTCTCTGTCGCAAAGATTACCTTTGCATCAACAACTTCAGGGATGGCAAGAATGGCCTTTTTCAATTTAGCAGCACAGCTTGGACAATCCATATCAGCAATAAGCCAGCTGCGAGATAACGAACCGTTATTCGATGTTTTAGAGGTGACAACTAAGGGGTCTGAATCTCCAGGATCACTTTCACAAGATGAGTCCGTATCTGTTGCTTTATCAATGCTGCTACAGCAATCAGCTAACGCGCTCTCTGCTTTTATCGCAGTGATTTTTGGTGCAGCACAGCATGAGCTTGATGGGTTATGCTTATGGTCTTGGCTATGAGTGGTTTTATGAGTAGTACACATGAGGAAATCCTTTCTGTTAGGTTTAGTTTATCTACTCCAACTATAGACCTTAGAGCTAACTCCAAGGTCAAGAACAAATTTACTCACGTATAAAAAAAGACACCGAAGTGTCTTATTTTATAGCTATCATTTCTACACGGGATGTTTGAAACAATGCCCAATAGACTCACTCAATGCCTGAAGTACATTTCGACGAGTGATTATCCCAACTAACTTACCTTCCTCTACCACTGGGTAAATTTTAGGTTTATTTGCAGTCATGGTCTGCGCCAAATCAATAATCGTATCCTCTGGAGAAACAGTGAGTACCTCTGTTTTCATTACATCTGAAACTAAGTGTGTATCTTGACAATGGTAACTCACACCAATTAAGGACTTAATTAAATCCTGCTCTGAAATGAAGCCAATCACTTCACGTTGTTCATTTACAACAGGACCGCCAATATGCTGCGAAGTAATAAATTGATCCAAAGCCGCTGATAATGACATATCCGCTGTCAAATAAAGAGGTCGTGCGCTCATGTATTGTTTTACTTTTTTATTTTCCATTATAGCCCCCTAACGTGCTATCAATCAGTTATGATAACTTAAGTGTGGACTATTTTTGGAAAAAAGCTAAATCACTCTTTCCTATCTCTGTAATGGATAAAATCTATTAAGAAGAATATTAGCTAATATCTACGAGCTCCCCAACAAAACATCAATTAAAATTTTCTTATTTTGTTCAACTGATGACATCACGTTTTCATAACCCGCTGTGTTATTTGTTCTTTCCATTCGATGAATCACTGCTAAACATTGTTTAATGTTTTCAGGATCTTTCATTAAATTTTTACCCTTTAACGTTAGGGTAAGAAGCATATAGTTTAAATCTGACGAATATGGGTAAGTTTGACCAATTTTTATCAACTGAGCCCTATTATCATCAGAAGACTTTTGTCCTCGTAACCATTGGTAGACTTTATTTAACTTTTGAAAATGAATCATCGATTGCTGTAACAACTGAGGTGCATTCTTTTGTAAACTCGTTTGATCTAAGGTTTTATATAAGCTAACACACAGTTTTACCTCGCCAGTCATTGCTAATACACCAAAAGCAGCAACACGGAACTCATCTGAGGCAACTTTTCGCTCAGATAGAAAACGGTGATAACACGTCGTCGCTATTGCCTTAGCTTTATAACGCTTACCTTGTTTAAACAATTGTTGAGCAATGAAAATATTAATATAACCCTGTAATTCATCACGCTTATCCATCGCTATACGTTTTTTTAGCGTAATAATAAGTTGTGCAAAATAACGACGATACTGATCTTTATTTAAAGTCATATTTGACTTGTAAACAATGTCTGCAATACACATGATCATACGATTTAATGTCGTAGGATTAATACCTATATGATAAAAACGCTTCATTACCATATTATGCACTAATGCTGGTTCATTATTTTCAATGATAAATTTTAAATAAGAATGAAACGCTTTATCATCCTTGGGGTTGTTTTCAAACGCCTTTGCTAAAGAAGCCTGGACTTTGGATGGTTGTTTTGCTTCTGTATAGATATCAGCAAGCATTAAATTTGCTTTAAATAAATACTTTTTCGAACGAAGTAAAAGCTCAAGAACAGGGATTGCCTTTGGTTTTTCTACCACATGACAATACGCCATTAAATTCTGAGGCATTATTTCACTTTTGTCGTGACGCTGATACACTTTTTTAAATGCTGAAAAATCTTTTGCTTTATACAACTCTTCTAAAGTCATATTGAGTAACATTCGATTTTTATACGCTCCAGTATAAGTCTGTGCGCGCTGAATAAAAGCGGATTGAGACCCTTTAACTTCACCCACTAATTTTTCTATAAGCAAGGTTAAATTAAAGGATTTTTTAATTAAATCATCTATATAACCAAAATTAATTGGACTATTAACAACAAAATCAGGAAACAACTCTCTTGCATTAATATCATCAACTAGTGAGTCATCATTATCAATGTCGATAATAAAAATAGGACGTGTACCAAACTTGGCTTTTTCACGTGCGTTGTTAACTATCTCACAAATTACTTCATGATCAGCATAATGGTATTCAATAAAATAATAGTCATAAACAGGTAATTCTGAAGCTCTCATACTGACATTAAAAGAATCAGCACTCTTAAAGCCTGCTTTCTGAAAAAACTGACGGATCTGAGTACTTCGCTCTCTTTTTTCAGTAAAAACCAACACATTCATTTGTGGAATGCGTCTAATTAATTCAGCACTGCTCATTTATCTTATAACTCTAATAATAGCGACATCAAAATATACCAACCCGTAAAATTAAAAGAAACCTCAGAATACATATAAAATCAATATTTTTTCATGGTATTGAGATTTACCTCACGGAAATTCCGCGCTACTTTATCACAAAATAACGCAGAATTAAGCTATTTAAATATTTGTCAATATTGCTTGTAAAGGATGTTGCAATTGCTCTCCTTCAAAGCGCTTTACTTGACTTCGGCATGAGTACCCAGTGATCAGACAACGCTCTTTATCGAAATTAGCTAAGTTACCTTTCCAACTTAAATTATAAATTGCTTTTGAGCTCTCTAATTTATCCGCTTCATGTCCATAAGTACCAGCCATACCACAACAACCTACCGGGACCGTGTTTAATGTTAATCCAAAATGAGTAAATATATCTCCCCATTCCTTTTCAGCATTTGGCATTTTAGTTTTTTCAGTACAATGGGCAAATAATTGCCAAGGTCTTGTATCAAACACCGTCGCTTTATCAAAAGAGGATAGTTTAGGATACAACCACTCATGCACAGTCAAAACTGTAAAATCACCACGGTTATCCGCCAAAATTTCATTGTATTCATCCCGATAGCAAAGAACTAGTGCAGGATCTACGCCAACCATTGGTATTTTTAATTCAGAAACTTGATTTAAAAACTCACTCGTTGTTTGAGCTGTGGTTGTAAACTGTTTTAAAAAGCCTTTTACATGCTGTGCTTTTCCATTTGGTTTAAATGGCAGCAATATGGGTTTTAATCCTAGGCGTTGAATTAGTTCAACAAAATCACTCACAACACCAGCGTCATAATAACTAGTGAACGGATCTTGAACAATCAGTACATGCTTCTTACGTTCCTTTTCAGAAATACCTCTCAATTTCTCTAGATTAAATGGAGAAATATTTTTCTTCTGACAGCGCTCAGTCAACGTGGGAACAGATAATAGAGGCATATCAACGTAACCTACTATTTTTTTCGTTACCGTTTTAGTTGCAGATTGTTTTAATACACCATTAATCACTTTGGGTACTTTAGCCATGAGCGGCAACATAGTTTCAATATTCGCGACCATGTAATCTTTCATTGGTCGCTGATAACGGCTGTGATAGATATTTAAAAAACGCGAACGAAAACTTGGCACATCCACTTTAATTGGACATTGGCTTGCACATGCTTTACAAGCTAAGCAGCCCATCATTGCGTCATGTACTTCATGCGAATAATCGTATTCTTTATCTTTATTTATACGATTTCGAATACGATCTATAATTTGCTTAATCGATGGGCGTGTTGTTAGAAGTTCTCGTTCTAACTCAACAGGATCAATACCTTGCTCTGATAGTTGACGCAACCATTCACGAACAAGTCCTGCTCGGCCTTTTGGAGAGTGACGGCGATCTGCTGTAACTTTCATTGATGGGCACATTGGCGAACTTGTTTCATAATTAAAGCACAAACCATTACCATTACATTCCATCGCTTGATTAAAGCTATCTCTTACCTCTATTGGAATTTGACGGTCATAATATCCACGTTTTGTATCACTTACTTTAACCAATTCATCGTTACTGTCTAACGGTGTACAGATTTTTCCCGGATTCATTTTATTGTGAGGGTCAAAAGCACTTTTCACGCGACGTAATTCTAGAAATAGCTCTTCACCAAAAAATTCTGGACCATATTCTGAACGAAAGCCTTTACCGTGCTCTCCCCACATTAAACCACCGTATTTTGACACTAAAGCAACCACT